>CAZCMR010000024.1:0-28630 GCA_964499805.1 uncultured Sulfurimonas sp. | reverse complement strand
CTGCGTTTGCTGAAACCGGTCGTACACCTTTTCACTTGATTGCTAATGACCATGAAATTATTGATGGTTTTGGTACTGAGTATTCTGGTATGAGATGGGGACTGTTCTTTATTGGTGAGTATGCAAATATGTTCTTTATCTCATTTGTAATTCCTCTCCTGTTCTTAGGTGGTTTTGGTGATGGTTCTTTACTCGGTGCATTAGGTTTACTAGCTAAAGTTGCATTCTTCTTCTTCTTTTTCTTATGGACAAGAGCTGCATGGCCAGATGTAAGACCGGATCAACTTATGTGGTTATGTTGGAAAGTGCTTATGCCAATAGCAGTGATTAACGTTGTTATCACTGGTTTAGTGATGATGTTTTAAGGGGATAATGAATGAAAATGGAAGCATTTAATGATAGAAATGTAGCTGATAACGGTTACTTTTTAGTTGATATTGAAGATTATCCTACTGATGGTTGGGGTAAGTTTAAGCGTGTAGTGAAAAGAACATTTAGGGGTGAGCTTTTTGTTGGATTATGGGTAGTTATGAGAGAGATGATTCGTTTCGATATTCATACTATTCAATACCCGCAAGAAAAAATGCCAATTGGTCCTCGCTATCGTGCAGTACACCAGATGAAGCGCCTTTGGGAATCTGATACAGAAAGATGTATCGGATGTGGACTTTGTGAAAAGATTTGTATATCTGATTGTATTCGTATTGATACAAGAATAGATGAAAATTCTCGTAAAGAGGTTTCAGAGTACACAATTAACCTGGGCCGTTGTATCTTCTGTGGGTATTGTGCAGAGGTTTGTCCGGAACTGGCAATTACACACGGTGGTGAGTATGAAAATGCATCTGAACAAAGAGAACATTTCATATTATATGAAGATATGTTAACACCGATAGATAAAATGAAAGCTGGAAAACAGTTGGAGTTTGAAGGTTTTGGTGCAATTACACCACATGAAGATGAGCGTGTTAAGAAAACACCTCTAGCATATTAAGGAGTTTGGATTATGTTTGAAGCGGTAGCGTTTTACTTGTTTGCATTTTTAACGATTACGATGTTCTTTATTACGGTAACAACATCACATGCGTTATATGCATTAACTGCATTGGCAGCAGGAATGATTTTTATATCAGCATTTTTCTTTATTCTTGGTGCTGATTTTTTAGGTGCGATTCAAATAATCGTTTATACTGGTGCGGTGATGGCTCTTTATGCTTTTGGTATGATGTTCTTTGATACAACGCGTGAACTAAAAGAGAAACAGGGTAACAAATACATTATTACAGGTTTGGCAACATTGGCAGCTATCCTTGTTGTAGTTATATTTGCAGCACCTATGGTTTCAGAAAATATAGTAGCATTCTATCCGGTGATGGATGGTGTTGGAAATACTCAACAAGTTGGTTTGGTCCTTTTTACAAAGTATCTTATTCCTTTTGAGTTGGCTGCGGTTATGCTTTTAGTTGCAATGATTGCAGGTATTGTACTTGCCGGTAAAAAAATGGATCTTTCAATTACGCTTATGAATGATGCAGAGATTGAAGAAGAAAAAAATAAAAAGGTGCTTTCATGATGGAAATAGGTTTAAACCACTATCTTGTTTTATCTACAATTTTATTTGCAATTGGTTTAGTAGGTGTAATGCGTAGAAAAAACCTTCTTTTACTGTTCTTTGCAACTGAGATTTTGTTAAACGCAGTTAATATTGCATTTGCGGCAATATCACACTATTATGGTGATTTGACTGGGCAAATGTTTGCGTTTTTTGTTATTGCTATTGCAGCTTCAGAAGTGGCAGTCGGACTTGGTCTTTTGATTATATGGTATAAACGCCATGGTTCTATTGATTTAGATGTACTTACAACGATGAAAGGATAAAAAATGGAAAAATATTTATATATAGCTCTTTTTGCACCGTTAGTAAGTTCACTATTTTCAGCACTCTTTACAGCAACTCCTAAAAAGTTATTTACAGGGATTGTAGCAAGTTTATTGATTTTCACATCATTTGTGTCAAGTTCAATTCTCTTATTACATATCCTTGCGGGTGGCGAACCGATACACGTTGAAATGATGACATGGATGGCGACTGGAGATTTATACATTCCATTTGGTTTTCTTGTTGATCAAGTCTCTGTAACTATGATGATGGTTGTAACTTTGGTTTCAACGGTTGTACATGTATACTCTATCGGTTATATGGATCACGATAAGGGATTCAATAGATTTTTCTCTTGGTTGTCAGCATTTGTTTTTTCAATGATGATTCTTGTTATGAGTGATAACTATGCAGGTCTTTTCATTGGATGGGAAGGTGTTGGTCTTTGTTCTTGGGGATTAATCGGTTTCTGGTTTCATAAAGAGAGTGCTACATGGGCAGCCAATGAAGCATTTATAATGAATCGTATTGCTGACCTTGGTATGCTTATCGGTCTTTTCTTGGTTTACTGGAATACAGGTACATTACAATATGACGGTGCATTTGCTGCATTTCATACTTTAGATACTGCAACACTCACTTGGATTGGTATTTTCCTTTTCATAGGTGCAATGGGTAAATCGGCACAGTTTCCACTTCATACTTGGCTAGCTGATGCAATGGAAGGTCCTACACCTGTTTCTGCACTTATTCATGCAGCAACAATGGTAACGGCAGGTGTTTATCTTGTAATCCGTTCAAATGAACTTTACAGTTTAATTCCAAATGTTGGTCTCTTTATCGCGTCTTTAGGTACATTTGTTGCACTGTTTGCTGCATCAATGGCACTTGTAAACCGTGATATGAAACGTATCATCGCCTATTCTACACTTTCACAGTTAGGATATATGTTTGCAGCAGCTGGTTTGGGTGCTTACTGGGTCGCACTATTTCACCTGATGGCACATGCATTCTTTAAAGCACTGTTATTCTTGGGTGCAGGTAATGTAATGCACGCTATGCATGATGAACTTGATCCGTTTAAAATGGGTGGACTCAAAAAAGTTATGAAGTGGACTTGGATAATGATGACAATCGCATCATTAGCACTTGCGGGAATCTTTCCATTTGCCGGATTCTTCTCAAAAGATACAATCTTGGAAGCTGCGTTTGCTGAACACCATTTTGTAATCTATGGAGTACTGCTTTTTACTGCAGGTCTTACAGCATTCTATTCATTTAGACTTGTTGCTCTTATCTTTCATGGTGAAGAGAGATATAAAATATTTGGTATTCATCCTCATGAAGCATACAGATTTATGCTTGTAGGTATGAGTCCGTTACTTGTTCTTGCAATTATTGCAGGAATATTTCAAGCACCATTCTTTAATATGGTAGAAGAGCTTTTAGCTGCACATGAGTATCATATTCATTCACACACTACTTTGTGGATTATGTTACTAGGTACGCAAATCTTTGTTGGTTTGGCAATTTTATATGCATATAAAAAATATGCTCATTCAGGTATTAAAGTGCCAGATGGTACAAGCGCAGTTGAGAATTCATTTATGTATAAACTGTTAATCAATCAATACTATATTCCATACTTCTATGAAGAGTACTTTGTAAAATCATATAGAGAACTCTCCGAGGTATTCTGGACTAAAGTTGATATGAAAGTTGTAGATGCAACTGTAGATGGAATTGCCGGTATCATTTACGGTACAGGTGAAAAAACAAGAGACATGCAAAGTGGTAATTTATCTACTATGCTTAGATGGATGGTAGTTGGTCTCGTTATACTACTGTCTTTGGCTGTAATCTTTGGACTAGCAGCAAGATATTCTGATGAGATTCTTTCACTCTTATCAGCTTTAGGAGTTTAGTATATGTTAGATCATATTTTATCGATATTAATATTCTTTCCAGCCCTAGCAGCTGTGTTTGGTTTTATGATTCAAAAGGAGAGTATGCGTGCGTATGGTATCGCAGTCTCTTTAGTTGAGTTTGTAGTTGCTTTAGTACTTTGGTATGCTTTTGATAATGGTGTAGCTGGTATGCAGTTTATGGAAAATATTCCTTTAATCCCATCTTTTGGTATAAATTATACTTTAGGTGTAGATGGTATATCAGTTTTTATTATCATTCTCTCTGCATTTTTTACACTGCTTGGGATTGGTTCATTGACAGATACACCAAATGTAAAGTATATGATTATCACATTACTGTTTTTACAAATGACTATGGCAGGTGTATTTGCCGCTCTTGATGCAATTGTCTTTTATACATTTTGGGAGCTATCTCTTGTACCTATGCTTTATATCATTGGTGCATGGGGTGGGCCACTTCGTATATACGCATCAATCAAGTTTTTTCTTTACACATTCGCAGGTTCACTTGTAATGCTTGTCGGTATGTTGTTTATGGCATATTTTTACTATCAGGCAGCAGGTGTGTGGAGTTTCAATCTGTTAGATTGGTATAGACTAGTACTTCCGGTAAATTTCCAATTATGGCTCTTTGTAGCATTTTTTATTGGTTTTGCTATTAAGGTGCCGATGTTTCCATTTCATACATGGTTACCATATGCACATGGTCAAGCGCCAACAATTGGTTCTGTAATTCTTGCTGCAATTCTTTTAAAGATGGGAACTTACGCATTTGTGAGATTTTCACTACCACTTTTTCCAGATGCATCAGCATACTTTATGTTTCCGATAGCAATCTTGGCTATTATTATGGTTATCTATACAGCAATGGTTGCTTATGCACAAAAAGATATTAAGCAAGTTGTTGCTTACTCTTCAATTTCACATATGGGTATTATTATTCTTGGTACTTTCGCATTGAATGTTGAAGGTATCTCAGGTTCAATCTTTTTAATGCTTGGTCACGGTGTTGTTGCCGGAGCACTCTTCTTGCTTGTTGGTGTTATATATGACAGACGCCATACAAAACTGATGAGTGAATTTGGTGGACTGGCACATGTTATGCCAAGATATGCAACTATCTTCGGTATTATGATGATGGCTTCAGTTGGTATGCCTCTTACAATTAACTTTGTAGGTGAATTTCTGAGTTTGCTAGGTTTTTATCAACAATCACATATCCTAACGCTTCTAGCTGGTATAGGTATCATCGTAGGTGCTATATATATGCTTGCTGCATATAAGAAAGCATTTTTTGGTGAAGTGACAAATGAGAAAAACAAAAACTTGCCAGATATAAATAAAAAAGAGCTCTTTGGCTTGATTCCATTGGTAATAGTTGCAATATGGTTGGGTATCTATCCAAAACCGGTACTTGATCCAATTAATAATTCTGTAAAATCTATTGTACAATTAATGCACTCTAAAGCGACGACAGAATTGGCAAAAGAGAGAATACCTGATTTAACTAAAGTAAAACTAATAGTAGTTAAAGAGACAATTATCGAGGAGGTGAACTAATGTTAGCGCCAGTAAATATTCCTTTAGAGTCATTAAATATTATGACTCTTACTCCAATGCTTATACCGATAATAGGCGCTTTATTAATTCTAGTAGTTGATATAGTCAAGGGTGGTTTACATAAATCACTGTATGTTGTACTTAGTTTACTCTTCTTAGCGATGGATTTCTTTGCATTACTAAACGGAGCAGGTATTTTTGCTCAAAATGGAACAATGCTTGGTATGTTTGATGTAATGCTTATTGATGGATTGGCACTACTTGGACAATTTGTTATTGTCGGTGCATCAATGCTTTTTATTCCACTCTCTTTAACGCATAAGCGTTTCCATGAATTTTCATACCCTGAGTTTTTTGCACTCTTTTTGTTTATGATTGCAGGTTTCCAGTTTATGGTAGCATCAGACAATATTATTTTAATATTTGTTGGATTAGAGACTTCATCTTTAGCTCTATATACATTGATTGCAATGCATAACCGTGACAAATCTTTTGAAGCAGCAGTGAAGTACTTTACAATGGGTGCATTGGCGGCTGGTTTCTTTAGTTTTGGTGCTATGATTCTTTATGCACTGACTGGTTCTGTAGAGATTAATAAAATTGCTCTAGTCTTAGCTACAAACGGCTATGCTGATATCGGATATGTTCTTGTTGGTGTAGCATTTATGTTAGCTGCGTTTGCATTCAAACTATCATTGATTCCATTTCATACCTGGGCTCCGGATGTTTATGAAGGTGCTTCTGCTGCAATGGCAGGTTATATGTCTATCGTTCCAAAGATTGCAGGTTTTGTAGTTGCAATGAGATTTTTTGAATTTTTAGTGCATAGTCATATTGTTTGGTTGGAAATTGTACTATATGCATTTGTAGTTATTACTATGACGGCGTCAAATATGTGGGCACTTGTACAAACAGATGTAAAACGTATGCTTGCATACTCTTCAATCTCTCATGCAGGTTTTGTTATGGCTGCAGTTTTGATTGGTACTACGCAGGCAAACTCAGCACTCTTTTTATATTGGATACTTTTTAGTTTTACTAACCTTGGGTCTTTCTCTATGCTTTGGATGTCGAGACAAAAACATCTGCCAGATCACCAAAGTTCAGATCACTCATATGATAAGTTTGCAGGTATGATTAAAACAGCACCTGTTGCAGCACTTATTATGGGTCTGTTTATGTTAAGTCTTGCAGGTGTTCCACCATTTGCACTCTTTTGGGGTAAACTTTACATGATCAGTTCAGCTGTAACGAGCGGTTATACTATTTTAGCACTTATTATGGCTCTTAACTCAGCAATTGCAGGTTATTATTACTTGAAACTTATTGTTTATATGTTTATGAAAGAACCAGTTTCTGGTGCCAATGGAGAATTGTATGTTACGAATGCAACTTTAGCACTAAAAACTATCATTGGTATTGCGGCAATAGGAACTATATTTGCTTTTATAGCAATAAATCCTCTTTTAGAATTTATTACTGCGTTTGTTTATAACAGTGGATATTAGATTTTAAAACAGATAACGGGAGAGAGAAATTGTTAAAATGGATACTCTTTATCTCTCTTTGTCTTCCCTCTTTTGCATTGGAAATTTCTGTGGACAGTGCAAAAGACGATTTTACGAAATACTCCACACTCCAACTTGTTGACACAAGTGAATTCAGCTGTCAAGAGATAAAAAACAACTTCAATGTAACGACAAAGATTATTTGTGTATTTTCAAAAAAACCTTCTCAAAAGATAAAAGATTTTCAGAATGATTTTTTTAAAGTACACTCTTTTATAAAAAAAGACAGATATTTTATCCTCATCAGACCTCTGCATAAAATAAAATTATTTTCTAATATATTTGATCTTACAGTAGATGATACAGTTTTTAGCAAGCAGGCAAGTAGTGCGAAGCACTGGAGTATTGTCGGTTATAAGAAAAAATTCCCACTCTTAAAAGAGAGTGGTGAGTATTCTGAACTTGCAATAGATTTTCCCTTTTATCTTGACAAAGACAAGCTTCCATATGTTGGCAGTTTAGATTTAAGAGGTAATCCCGTACATATTAAAAAGGTTGAGGATGTTAAGGATTATCTTGAGGTGAAAAAACAGTACAAGACAAAGCAATATGAGAGTTGTTTGGATACGATTGAAGATGTGCTGAACTCTTACCCAAATACACTTTTTAAAGAGGAACTGCTCTACTACAAAATCAAAACATATGATAAGTTACATGATTGGGATAATGTCATCGCTGAATCTAAAATCTTTTTAAGAGAGTATTCCGCAAGTGATAATATTGCAGAAATACTCTCTTTAATTGCAAAGGGATATGCAAAAGTCTCTTTATCTGTTGATGCTGACTATTTCTTTGACAGATTATTTAGCGAACATCCAAATAGCCTATTTACACAGTGGGGGTATATCTATAAAGGGGATATGCTTGTAGATGCCGGAGGAAGTGCCGAAGCAAAGAAGTTTTATAAACAAGCATTAAAAGAGACGGCAGATATAGAAGTAGCAGCAACTGCTGCGTTTAGACTGGCAAATCTGCTTATAGAGAGCTCAAAAAAAGAGTCTGCAAAGTATATAATGAAAATTGTACATGCAAAGCCGAAATTTTTTGCCCAAAATTTCAAGGCATCCCAAGAGATAATGAACCGTTTTGCTGATAGCGGTGATTATAAAACTGCGGCAGCTCTTGCAGGAGCACTTCTTAAAGGTATAGATGCAACATATGATGAGTATGAAGAGCTATTAAAAGACAGAGCTTTATGGCTGGCAAAAACAAAAAACAAAAAAGAGGCACTTGCTGCAATAAATGAGTATCTCAAAAAGTTTCCTGACGGTGATTTTATTGAGAGTGTCGAAAATGTTAAAAATGAGCTCTTTTTTGATGTTTCGGATTTAAATGCAAGTGCAAAGTTAGATGAGTTTGATAAGCTGATTGAAGAGTATGGCAATGAGACTATAGGGGAGAGGGCTCTTTATGAAAAAGCGAAACTTTTGTTAGCACAAAAAGAGTATGAAAAAGTATTGGCGCTCAAAGATAATCTTATGAGGCTTGATGAAGATATCTATAAAGATATACAAACGATTATTAAAGAGGCTGCTACTGCGACAATGGAGCACTCTTTAATACAAAAAGATTGTATGAAAGTTCTCACAATATCACAAGAGTATAATATAACCCTCTCTGACAAATGGGATGATGGTATTTATGAATGTGCAATGAAAGGTGGCGACTTTTCTCTTTCTAAAAATATTGCACTTAAAAATATGAAACAAAAAGGTGTCTCTGCAAGAAAAAAATGGCTTTACAGATACATTAAAGTGGCATTTGCAACTGGAAACTATACTGATGTCATTCAAGCTGCAAAAGATTTAGTCTCATTGATAGAGAGTGATAAAAAATCTCCTTATGCAGATGTGTACAGAATTCTCTTTGATGCATATCAAAGAGTAGAGAATAAAAATGCGATGATTAGCAGCATAGTAAAAATTGAAAATCTTTTTGGACTCGATTATAGAGATGTAGATAGATATGTTGCTATGATAAATGTTGCAGATAGTATGCATGATGATAATATGATTATAAAATATGCAACAAAGATTATGCAGATACAAAAAAAATCACACTCCTATGTGCAGAGTCCTTTTGTTGAGTTTGCTCTTTATCAGGCCTATTTAAACAAAGAAGAGTATAACAAAGCATATGAGGTGATAAAATCTTTGGATGAGAGGGATTTAAACGCAGCAGAGAGAGCAAGACAAAAGTATCTGCTGGGGAATATTTTGAGTAAACTATGGAGAGATGAAGAGGCTAAAAAAGCTTACAATGAGTCAATAAAGGCAGACAAAAATTCTTCATGGGCAAAACTTGCCCAAAGTGCGTTGAAAATGTAACACTTTTTCACTATAATATCTAAATAAATATGCAAAGGTAGTTTTATGCAAAGAAGAATGAGAAGAGGTTTCTCTTTAATTGAATTGATGATCGTAATTGTTATACTTGGATTACTGGCTTCTATGGTTGTGCCAAGTTTGACAGGAAAAGGTGAAGAGGCTAAACGTAACCTTGTATGTGTACAGATGAAAAGTATCTATGATGGTGCACTTGATATGTTTAAAATTGACAACAGTGTCTATCCTTCAACAGAAGAGGGTCTCGAGGCACTTGTGAAAAATCCTGACCCTGAAAAGTATCCTAACTACTCAAAGAGTGGTTATTTTAAAGATTCAAAACTTCCAAAAGATTCATGGGGGAGACCATTTATCTATATCAATGATGATGGTCATGTAGAGCTTATCTCACTTGGTGCAGACGGTAAAGAGGGTGGTAAAGACGAAGCGGCCGATATGAAGATGAGTGAGTGTAAATAGGTTTGAAGAGAGATGCTTTTTCTCTTATTGAACTTTTAATTGTAATTGTAATTATGGGAGTGGTTTATATGCTTGCCATAAGTAACTTCTCACGTTTAAGTGATGAGAGTAAAATGCTGACTTTGGAGAATTTAAAAGTCTATCTGTCCTCTTTAGAGTATGAAAAAGAAGCAAAACTTTTATGTTTTGATGATTGCTCAGTGTGTGATGTTTATGTTGATGGAAATAAAACACAGAGCTTAGAGGGTTTTTTGGATAAAGATATACGAGTCTATCGTTACGAGAATGCTTATGGGTTTATTGAAAAAGAGCCAGATGTTTTCTTTAACCCTGATGGGATAGAGGAGAGTGTCTGTTTCTCCTATAAAGTAGACAGTAATAAAATAGGTGATCAAGTGTTAATAGAGTTTAAAAACAAGTATTATGATATGTCAACATATTTGCAAGATACTCCTGTTTATAACTCTATACAAGAGGCACAAGAGGTAAAAGAAAATCTAGCCAATGAAGTACTTAGATGATATTTAAATATATAGGTATAGATGCTGATGGGAAAAAAGTCAGTGATAAAGTTGAGGCACAAACACTTGCAGAGGCAAAAAGTAAGTTAAAAGCCAAAGGTGTAATATATAAAAATATTACAGAAGAGAGACCTTCGCTTTTTGATAAGTTGGAGTTCAGCCGAAGATATAAAATATCACCACAAGAGCTTTCTGTACTCTCTCGTGAACTTGCTATGTATATTCGTTCTGGCATAACCATAGTTTCGGCGTTGAAAGTCATACAGTCACATTACAATAAAAATAAAAAAATCAAACTTTTTTTAACGACGGTAAGTACCTATCTTGATGAAGGAAAGGATTTTTATTCTGCTTTAGAAGAACAAAACATAGTTGAGCTGCCTGTTTTTTTCAAAGAATCGATCAAAGTAAGTGAAAACGGCGGACTTTTGGATGAAGTTCTTATGGAACTCTCCCGTTTTTTAAAAGAGCAAGACAGAATAAACAAAGAGATAAAGTCTGCGTTTGCCTACCCCTCCTTTATGATTGTTATTTCACTTTTCATGATAGCTTTTATGCTTACGTTCGTTGTTCCGCAAATTACGGGTGTATTTGAGAGTATGAATCAGACCCTGCCAAAGCCGACCATAGTCGTTATAGCAATGGGTGACTTTTTTAAAAATAATTTTACATTGATTTTAGGAGTTATATTCGTCATTACGGCTGCTTTTATGTTTATGATGAAACACAGCTATAATTTTGCCTATGCAGTGCATAAACTGCTCTTAAAACTTCCACTTCTTGGAGGTATTGTACAAAAAAGTGAACTTGCGAGATTTTCTTATATTGCCTCGCTTTTAACACGCTCTGGTGTCCCTTTTGTGCAGACAGTGAACTTAAGTGCGAATATCTTAAATAATCTGGTACTAAAAAAGCTTTTTCTTGATGCCTCAAAAAAAGTTGTAGAGGGAAAACTGCTCTCTAAAGCTTTAAATGAATCTTCGATAAAGATTGATTATGCTTTTATCCAGTCGATTGCACTTGGTGAAGAGACTTCAGAAGTTGAAAATGTGCTTACTAATGTATCTGAGCTCTATTTTGAAGAGAACAGAGACAAAATAGCAACTCTTTTAACCCTGCTTGAACCATCTCTTATGCTTTTTGTGGGGGGTAGTATCGGTTTTATTGTAGCAGCTATGCTTTTACCAATTTTTTCAATGAGCATCCAGTAATGCAGTCGATAAATAGTAAGAAAAACGCAATCGCTTTGATGATAACGCTATTTTTTATTATGGCTTTGAGCATAACCATAGGTTTGGGTTTGAAGTATGTAAAAGAGGGTGCCAAGACGGTAAATGAACAGCAGTTTATGATACAAACAAGAAGTGTTTTAGCCGATTTTTTAACAATGCTTCAAACTGCTCCACAGATAAGGGAGATAAACTCCGCAGATACTCTTTCGCTCTTTTTATCTGAAGCTGGTTTTATTCCTTTGAGTAATGATGATGTTAATGTGATTATAAAAATTCACAGTGCTCGGGATAAACTGGATCTGCGTATTTTAAATACACAAGCAAAAAGAGATGCTTTTTTGGCTTTTTTATCCGCAAATGGGGTCAATACAGAGTATTTAAATATAGTTGATGATATGATGGGGGGTATAAAAGAAGACGGCTCGTACCATACAGATATCTTTACGCAAAGGCCTTATCTTTTTAGAGATTATATCGCTTCAAAAGAGCACCTTGGTGTTGCAAGCGAATTTTATGAAAAAACCTATCATGAACAGAGCATAAAAAAGATTAGACCAAATGAACTTTTTTATACAGCAGCAGAGAGCAACAGTTCTGCTTATAAAATGGATTTAAATCGTATTAAGCCGATTTGTTGGGAAGTGCTTTTGGGTTGTGACAAATCAAGAGCGGAGATGCTGAGTAATAATGCAGGTTTTTATAATGATGCAAGAGATTTGGGTCTGAGCGAAGATGAAAATCTTTCATTGGCAAATTTTCGTCAAAATATCAGTTATTATGAGCCCTATATTTGGGTTGAGATAACAATAATGAAAGAGAATGAGAAAGCTGTAATCAGTTTTGAGTATAATTTAGAATCAAAAAAGGGGTCTAATTTTGTTTTCGAAGTTTAAAAGGCAGTTTGATACAATTTTTGTCGATATCAACTCTGCTGATTTTGAACTGGATAATAGTGTTAATATTATCTTGTCACCCTCTTTGTATTGGATAAAAAAAGTCACTTTACCTGTAAAGTCATTGCGGGAGGTAAAGCCTCTTTTAGAGTCTCTTTTTGAAGATATATTACCCGAGGGAAGATACAGTTACACAGCGTATAAAGAGGGTGATGAGTATTTTATTTTTGCTTATGAAGATAGGTATATACTGGATCTGCTGGCTCAAAAGGGTATTCCTTTTTCAAAAATCAACAAGGTGTATTTTGCCCAAAGTGAACTCTCCTCTTTAGAAGGGGCAAAAAAGTTGACTCAGGATGAGATTATTCTTGTTCAAGATGGTATCGTTATTGTACTGCCTGCAAAGTTCAGTGAGAGTGAAGAGAAGCTTGACCTCAGTGAACTACACCACTCAAAACATACCGTTCAACTCAAACAGTTTGGACATATTGTCAATGAAAAAAGCCTCTATACCATAGTTGCTCTCTTCTTTGTGATGTTAGTTCTTGTCTCAAGTGAGTATTTTATTACACTCAATAAGGTGCATAATCTTCAAACGCAGCAAGAGGTGCTTTTTTCAAAATATGCGCTCAAACCAACAATGATACAAAATCGCTCTTTATTAAAAAAGTATGAGGGCATCTACAAATCTCAAATAAAGCTTAGAGAACTGATCGCATCTGTTCTTGCTATGCATTTACAAGATGGGCACCGGCTTAAACTTGTTGCCTATAAAAATAAAAAGTTCAGATTACAGTATGTGGGTCTCAAAAAGGGACAGGAACGGTATATTGAATCTTTTTTCAAAAAGAAACATTTTCTTTACAGTGCTCAGTATAGGAAAGATATCTGGTATGTGGAGTTTAAAATATGAATCGTATTAATCCAATCCACATAGCAGCTCTGTTGATAGCATTGCTCTTATTCGTTATGTTAAAGCTAAACGCAGCAAGAGAAGATCTTGCAGATACAAAAGAGTCCTATGCACAAACACTTGTGTTGGCACAGAAGATAAAAGGACTCAAGTCTAGTTATTTTAACAAAACAAAAGTGCTCAAATCAATCAATATGATATTGAGAAACTCCACTGTCAGGTCCGCAAATATAACAAAAAAGGTTACCAACTCTTCTGTTTTACTCACTTCAGAAGATATGAACATCCGTTCATTGAATTTTTTGATGGGTAAAATACTCAATGGTGCTTACGTGATTTCAGATTTGAAGATAAAACGTCTCAGTGATAAAAAAGCATCTTTGAGATTGGAGATAAAATGGTAAAAATTTTAAAGTTTTTTTCGTATATGATATTTTTCATTTTAGCTTTGATGTATTTTATGCCTAAAGAGAGTATCTACTATTTTGCAGAAAAAGAGTTGCAAAACTATAATGTAATTATTTCGCATGAAGAGGTGAAAGACAGTGGATTTTTTCTAAAACTGCGACATCTTGATATTTATGTAGAATCCATAGAGAGCGCAAAGGTTCAAAGACTGAATGTTTCACTTTTTGGAGTTTATAATGAGATTGATGCACAAAACATTAGACTTACAGATGCTCTTGCATCAATGCTTCCTCTTAAGATAGAGAGAATAAATATAACATATTCGGTTTTTCATCCAACAGAAATAATAGTAAACGCAGTAGGTGCATTTGGCACTCTAAAAGCCAAAGTAAATCTAATAGAGCGAAAAATAGAGGCAAAACTCAAAGCATCTGATGTGATGAAGCGCAAATACAGATCTACACTTCATAATTTTAAAAAGCAAGCAAATGGGGAGTATGAATATGTCCAAAGTTTCTAACTCTTATCTTAATGTGCTTATTAAATTACTTATTCTTTTAGCAGTGGCAAAGGCTATTGCTCTCTCCTTGTGGTGGTTTTTACCTGATGATGGCATAGAGATAAAAGAGCATCAAAATTTTAATCCTCCCTACCAGCGGGTAGATTTTAGAAATATGCTCTCAAGTAGTTTGAGTACAAACGTAGTAAAAAACAGTAGTGTCAAACAAGAGAACAGTGTCGGGATTACAAGTATGATTTTAAAAGGGCTGTACGGGAACAAGAGCAAAGGTTTCGTCATCGTAGCACTGAAATCAAACGCACAAAAAACTTCCATTGTTGCTGTCGGGGAGAGTTATTCGGGGTATAAATTAAAGTCTATACTACCAGACGGTGCACTCTTTACAAAAGCGGGTCAAGAGTTTATTTTAAAGATAAAAAGTCTGAAAAAAGGTTCTCATGCTAGTGTGACTCGGGCACATGTGGAAGCTCCTATGCACACTGTTTCACGTCGGGATATCAAATTTTATGAAAAAAATCCTGACCAGATATGGAAAGATATCTCTATTATGGAGTTGAGAGATGGAAAGAAAATTACCGGTTTTCAAGTAAGACGTGTACGAAAAAATTCAAAAATGGATAAACTGGGATTAAAGCGTGGTGACATTATAATTAGAGCGAACAACGTAGAACTCACCTCTTATAAAAGTGCTTTTGATTTATATAAAAACATTAATAAAATAGATACATTACAGCTTGTAGTGCTGAGAAACAATGAAGAGAAGGAATTGGTATATGAAATTCATTAAAACAATATTTTTAGTAGTGGCTCTAAGTGTGAGTCTCTTTGCAAGAGAACAGGTAAATGTCAATTTTTCAAATTTAGCTGTAAATGATTTTATCAAGTTAATTTCAAAAATTACAAATAAAAATATCTTAATCAATAACAGAATTAACGGGACAGTAGATTTTATCAGTACCTCTCCAATCTATGATGATGAGTTGATGGGGATTTTGGTTTCCGTGTTGGAATCAAAAGGATATACCCTTATACAAAATGGCTCTATCTACGAAGTGGTACGCTCAACAGAGGCGGCAAAACACAACGTGAAGGTATTTCCAAGCTACAAAAAACCATCCGGTTCATTGATGGTTACTCAGGCCATTAAAGTACATGGTGAAAATGTAGATGTGATTGCCGCAAAAATTCGATATCTTATCTCCAAAACAGCAAAACTGATGACAATGAAAGAGAGCAATACTCTTTTGATAACAGATTATCCTAAAAATATAAAGACAATCAAATCTGTCATCCATGATTTAGAAGCAAAGAAAGAACAAGTAGTCAAAATATTTCATATCAAGCATACCGAAGCCAGACAGCTGCAATCAAAAATAAATGAAATAGCAAAATCTATTTTTAATACAAAAATTATCTCTGAAAATGTAAAAATACTTTTGGATAACAATACAAACGCAATGATTCTTGTCGGAAAAGAGAAGAATGTAAATAAACTTGCAAAACTGATTAAAAAACTGGATGTTGAATCCAATGTGCATAAGAGTGTGCAAATTTTTGAGCTAAAAAATTCAGATGCAAAAGCAGTTCTGAAAAATCTTAATGATATTGTTTCAAAACAGGTGTTTTCAGACCCGAGCCTTAAGCCAAATCTCTCTGCAAGTGAAGAGATAAACGCAATAATTATAATTGGAGATCCACTTATTATAAAAGGTATTAAACTTATTATTGATGAGCTTGATAAAGAGAAGTATCAGGTCTATGTACAGGCTAGAATTATTGAGATAAATCGTGATAATGCAGTGAATCTTGGTGTGAGATATGGTTTTGACGGAGCAGCTTTAAGTGCAGAGGGACTCTACTCTCTTGCTGCAAACTTCGGTGGTGCACCAGTGCAGGGAATAGTAGGAAATGCTCTTGCTGGTTCTTTGGTCGGAAGTGGTGTAACTCAGGGCTTTGCTCTTGGTGCAGCCATAGATTTCTTAGAGACAAACGGTGCTTCTAAATCTATCTCAAATCCATCAATTCTTTGTGTAAATAACAAAGAGTCTTCTATCTATGTCGGTAAAACTATCTCTGTATCTACAGGTACTGTGACATCGACTACGGGTATCAATGGTGTTACAAGCAGTTATAAACGTGAAGATGTTGGTCTGACACTGACTATTAAACCAAGAGTCTCTTCAAATGATAAAGTGACACTTGATGTAAGTGCTGTTTTGGAAAATCTGCTTGATGATGGTTCTAAAAATGCAACAGGACAGCCTGTAACATCAAAACAAGAGGTGAAAACACAGGCGATACTGCGTCATGGTGAGAGCATAATTATCGGTGGATTGGTGAAAAACTATGAGAGAACTTCTGTAAGTAAAATTCCACTGCTTGGGGATATACCGCTTATCGGCAGTTGGCTATTCTCTTCAAAATCAAAAACACAGGAGCAGGATAATCTTGTAGTGATTTTAACACCGTATGTTATTGACAAAAGTAAGCAACTCTCAAAATTACAAAAAGATTTAGGTCTACTCTCAAAAATGCAAAAAGAGTATGATATTAAAGTTTTTAAAGAGATAAGAGAGAGAAAACAAGAGGTGGAAACAGATGTTGAACCTTGAAAATATTCATAATATGGATCTTGAGGTCTATGAGCCTCAGGAGCTTTCAACTGAGCTGAGTCTCAAAAACTATCTTTTATTTAGTCAACTTAATGATGAGGTAAGCGCTTTTATGTGTGAGCGTTATCTGGCAGAGGCGAGTAACTATTACACAAAACTTCCACATAAATATCCACTCTATATGCTTGATGAAGACTCATATGACAGGCTTTACAACCGTTTTTTGGAACTCAGAACAGACAAAACGATGGAGAGTATGCAAGAAGACTCAAGTGAAGTACAGGATGAAGATGATATCTCTTTAACAGATTTTTTGCGTACCTCTTCAGATATTTTGACAAGTGAAGAGTCTGCGCCTATTATTAAATTTGTAAATGCTCTTTTTTATCAGGCGGTAAAAAAGAGAGCTTCTGATATTCATATTGAAGTGCAAGAGAAACGGGGAGAGGTACGTTTTCGTATTGATGGGATGCTTGTAAAAAATGCAGATTTGGACAAAAAGGTTGTCAACCTTATTGTAAGTCGTATCAAAGTTATCTCAAATCTTGATATTTCAGAAAAAAGAATCCCGCAAGACGGAAGAACGCAGATAAAGATTGCAGGGGAGACGCTTGATATCAGGGTATCAGTTCTGCCTACATTTTACGGAGAGAGAGTTGTTATGCGGCTCTTGATGAAGAGTTCGCAGATTCCGCATATAAATGAGCTTGGATTTCACCCTTCTGTTATAGGTGAGATTAAAAAGTTGCTGCGTTTATCTCATGGGATTATCTTGGTAACGGGTCCTACCGGAAGTGGTAAAACAACATCTCTGCACTCTTTTTTACGAGAAGTGGAAGATCCAAGCAAAAATGTCATCACGGTTGAAGATCCGGTTGAGTACAAATCTGATGCTATCTCTCAGATACAGGTAAATGAAAAAGCGGGACTTACTTTTGCCTCAGCGCTGCGCTCGATTTTACGTCAGGATCCTGATGTTATTATGATAGGGGAAATCCGCGATGAAGAGACAGCTGATATCGCTGTACGTGCTGCTTTAACGGGACATCTTGTCTTTTCAACTCTGCATACCAACTCAGCGACTGCAACAATTGCAAGGCTCTCTGATATGGGAATAGAGCCGTTTCTAATCTCCTCCTCTTTATTGGGAATTTTGGCACAAAGACTAGTTCGTGTGCTGTGTGATAAATGTAAAACAGAAGATACTTTGGCAGAGGAGTTTGCAAAAGATTATGAGCTAGCGCCAAACGCAGTGATATATAAGGCAGTGGGGTGTAAAGCATGTAATTATACAGGTTTTAGTGGAAGACGTTCCATCGGTGAACTCGTAGTGATGAATGATAAAATCAAAGATATTCTCAAAACAACTACTGATGAGTATACCATCAAACAGGCACTGAAAGAGGATGGCTTAAAAACACTCTCAATGCAGCTCAAAGAGATGCTGCTTGCAGGTGAAACCTCTTTAGATGAGGCAATCAGAATCGGTTTAGGTGATGAGTAAAAGGAGTTACAGGACTGCGTTTACACTTATTGAGGTGATGGTAGCTGTTATGATTATCTCAGTTGTTATCATGGCTCTTGTTCATATGTACTCTAACAATATATTTCTTTTCTCTGCTTATAAAAAACAGTCTCAAGTATCGCAGTACAGCTCTTTTTTAATCGCAAACAAAGAGTATGGCTATGAAGATAAAAATACCAATCTTTATGATTTATTGAATGAATTTGATATGGAAGATAAGCTGCGACGAGAGCTTAAAAAACAAAAGGCAAAAGTGATTTACAAAGTTCTCAAAAATATTGACCTTGGTGAAGAATCAAATACGAGTGCACCACAAATGGCACTAGAGATAGGAAGCTCTGTCTTGCGTGTAAATGATGCATCAAATGCATTGATGAGACTACAGCTGCGATGAGAATATTTCGTACTGCGTTTACACTTATAGAGATGCTTATCTCTATTACTATTTTTTCCATAATGATGCTCTATCTCTACAATACCTACTCAAGTTTAAATCTCTCAAATAATAAGCTGAAAAATGAAGTAGATAAGATAAAAAAGATAGATAAAATCAGAAAAATCATCTTTCTTGATTACACTTTGGCAATAAAAGGGAAAGTTGAGATTGAAAATCGGGATAAAGATGAGGATTTTGTCTTTTTTCAAAGCTCCCACTCTATTCACAGACGCTTTAACCCCTACATTGTCTATGTGCTAAAGGATAAACATTTATACAGACTGGAATCACTGAAAAAAATCAGCAGCTATGAGCTTTCAAGTGATGCAGAGTTTGACATAGAAGATTTAGGAGAAGTTCAGAGTTTTAGAGTTTACAAAGCGACTAAAAAAAGACAAAGCTTTTTAGTCGCTATTGATTTTGCATCAATGGATGATGTTTTATTAAAGGTGAACCCTCTCAATGAATACTAAAGTTCCAAACAATCTGCAATAGAGTAGAGCCCTGCTTCTTTAGTAGCCAGCCATGCTGCCGCTCTTATTGCACCTTTTGAGAAGGTATTTCTTGAAGTTGCAGTATGGTTTAACTCGATAAACTCTCCATCATTGTAGAAACCGACGGTATGGCGTCCGACGATATCTCCGCCGCGAAGTGCCATGACTGCTATCTCATCTTTACTTCTCTCTCCGATATTGCCGTCTCTGCCGCTTACACGTACCTCATTAATATCCAAGTTGCGTCCAGCCGCTGCAGATTCACTCAGTGTAAGTGCTGTTCCGCTTGGAGCATCTTTTTTGTGTCTGTGGTGCATCTCTACTATCTCAATATCAAAATCTTTCAGAGCCGCCGAAGCCTGATAGACAAGTTTGTTTAGCAGTGCTACGCCTAAAGACATATTTGTCGCATATAAAACCGGCATCAATTCACTTGCTTGTTTAAGCAGATTTAGCTGATGGTTATTGAGTCCTGTTGTTCCTATGACCAATGGTTTTGGATTTAGTATTGCCTCCTCCAGAAGTGCTTCGCAGGCCTCAGGAAGAGAGAAATCTATGATAATATCACTTGCATTTACAAACGAGTGCATATCTGATGTAACAAGTACAGACGGGTCAATGGCAAAATTTAAAGAGTTACGCACAAAAACAGTGCTAAGGCTCATGCCATCGCTCAATTTTAAATCATCTATCAACAGTTTTCCAACACGCCCACTTGCGCCAAAAACACCTATTTTTATCATTTTATACCCTCATATTGCTTTTTATGTATCATAGCAAATATATCATATTGTTTTATTTAAAATAGCTTAAAAATTATGTTAAAATATTATCTAACAATAAAAAGGGGAGTGTATGAAAAAAGTCGGTTTTTTCAAGGTGTTTACTATGGTAGTAATTCTGGGGTTGTCAACATCGGTTTATGCAAAAAATGATGTTGAGATTAAAGATATTCTCTTTGGCAATTATAGTGAGTATTACAACTATCCAAAAAATAAAATTGTAGATATCTACTCTTTTAATTTTTATGACTGGGTTGGAAAGAGTTATGCAAGAAAGCATGATATTGATGAAAATAAGATGCTCGATAGAGCACGTGAGGGCGCGAAAGATTTTGCGACGGGTTACTCCGGAAGCTATCTGCCTGTTGTCTTTGGGAAAACCTATAATTCAAAAGATTACTTTATAATTGTTGATCATTACAGTGTGAAATTTATGGAAAATGATTATAAATACTCTAGCGTTATTAGTGGTAATATGATTATTTTTAGAAAGTAGACTCTTTGGAGTCTACCTTTATTTACGCGAGTAGCTCATCTACGTAAGCTATGGCACTGATAGCAGCAACCGCACCATCACCTGCTGCGCTGACAACTTGCTTGGGTGCTTCTATTCTCATGTCACCTGCTGCAAAAAGACCTGCTACTGATGTTTTCATACTCAGATTAACGATGACCTGACCTTGCTCATTGACATCACATAAAAAACTGCCGTCATCTTGAATAAGTGTCTGGTTATTGACATCATTTCCAACAAATGTAAAGACACCAGGGACTACGATATCTTTGATACCTCCCTCTTTATCTTTTACTTTAATTCCATTGACACCACTTGCATCACCATAAACTTCATCAGGTACTGCGTTTAGAACAAGTTCTATCTTCTCGTTCTCTTGGACACGTTTTACTGTATTTGGAGCGGCACGAAAACTCTCACGTCTGTGGATAAGATAGACCTTGGAACAGATTTTAGCAAGATAAAGAGCCTCTTCTAGGGCAGTATCACCACCGCCGATAACAGCTACCTCTTTACCTTTGTAGAAAAAACCGTCACACGTAGCACAAGTACTTACACCTTTTCCAAAAAATTCATCTTCACCTTTGAATCCTGCTCGGCGAGGAGAAGAACCTGTACATACGATTACACTGTGTGCTTTAACGATACTCTTATCAGATTTGATTATGCTAAAGGTGTCACCCTCTTTTTTTATCTGTTTTACTTCTGCCATATCATGTTTAAGACCAAATTTTTGACACTGCTCAGGCCATGGCATCATCAGATCCATACCAGTGATATCTCCGGTAACTCCAGGATAGTTCTCTATCTCAGAACTTTGTGTGATCTGTCCGCCGGGCATACCTTTTTCAAACATAGTTACATGCTCAAGTCCGCCACGCGTAGTATAGAGACCTGCTGTAAGTCCTGCTGGTCCACCTCCAACAATTGCACAATCTAAAATATTACTCATAATTCATCCACCTCTTTTGTTAATTCTTGTAAATTATCTAGTTTTCTAATCATACTATCTTGTTTATAAAGAGTATCTTTGATTTTCTTGATAAAAAAGATAGAGGGCGCATCATAAATATTAAACCTTTGTATGAATTTCAAAGATGTATTTGTCCCGCTTCTTAAAAAAGTTGTATATTTACTGTTTTTGTGTGCTTTGTTGTAGTAATCAATTGCGAGAATCGGTAGGTTAAGATTAAGCCTTGAGAGTTCTTGGGTACTTTTTTTATCTCTTGAGGAGTAAAAAACGACTATATACTTGTCTGCTTTTGGCATGAAAATATCACTCTTCTCGTAATAGACAAAATCTTTGAAATTGATAAACTTATATTCTGAAAATTTGTAGTTGAAGTAGGCAAAGGCACCTGCTATCATAGCAGCACCAAAAAAAGAAGCTAAAAGTGTAGAGAGAGAAAAGAGACTTTTGCCTCCTCTTCCAGCCACAGCTTTATGCTTTTAACACTACGCTAATAAAGCGTCTAATTTTTCTGAAAGAGCTTGTTTTGATTGTGCTCCAACGATTTGATCTACTAGTTCACCGTTTTTGAAGAACATAATAGTTGGGATTGAACGGATACCAAATTTTACAGCAATCTCTTGCTCTTCATCTGTATTTACTTTACAAATGTTTGCTTTTCCATCATAATCTTCTGCTAATTCTTCGATTACAGGAGCGATCATACGACAAGGTCCACACCATGGAGCCCAAAAGTCAACAAGTGATACGCCATCTGCTAAAGTTGCTTCAAAATTTGAGCCAGTTAATTCTATATATTTACCCATTAGTAAATCCTTTTTTATTTATATATTATGTCAAGTATTATACAAGCGCTATCATTAATTAAAACTTTAAATTTGTTTATAGTAATTATTTGTATAATTTGCAAAAAATTTTACACATAAGATGAAGGAAGATAGTTATGCAGTTACAAATTACCGAGGGTGTTATAGATGTTCGTCCTTCTGTCGCAAAGCCACATCCGGGCTTTTTTCATGAAGTGGGAGAAGAGAGGTTTAGGCAGTTGGTATTTGATCATTATGAGTCAATAAAAACAAGTGACATCGCTTTTTTATTTCCTGTTTTTGATGATGATGATTTTGCAGAAGCGCAAAAACATGCAGCTGATTTTCTCATAGAGATTTCGGGAGGGCCGGATTACTTTACACAAAGCAGAGGTGAACACCAAATGGTAGGACGTCATGCTCCTTTTCGCATAGATGAACACAGCAGAAGAGTTTGGCTTGAACTCTACATTCCTCTTTTGGAAGCTTTGGAGTCGGAGGGAATAAATCCTGAGTACATCAAATCTTTTTGGAACTATTTGGATATCTTCTCTATGTGGGTAGTCAATACAAAGAGTTAAAAGTCTAAAAACTTTCGCTCTTTATTAATAAAGTAAGCACATTTTGTATATCCGATTTCATGTGCAAGTTTGATGATGGCGTCATTGTATAGCCCTACTTGTTCAGGTTTATGTGCATCTGAAGAGAAGGTGATGGGAATTTCAAGCTTAAAAGCCTCCTCTAACAGTTCTTTGGAAGGGTAGGCTTCAGCTACCGGCTTGCGGTATCCTGCAACATTTATCTCTAATACCATATCTGTATCTTTAATAGCAAGAAGAGCATTTTTAGCAATCATTTTAATATCTCTCTTTGGCATAAATTTAAAGACTTTTATCAAATCAAGATGTCCGACAACATCAAAGAGTCTGCTTTGTGCCATCTCTTCAATGGTGTCAAAATATTTTTGCCAGATTGTATCTATATCTTCACTCTCGTAGCGTCCAATAAATTCAGGATTGTCAAATCCCCAACCGTTTATAAAGTGAACAGAACCGATAAGGTAGTCTACCTCTGCGTTTAGAACTCTCTCATCCATGTGCCCTTTAAGATAATCAACTTCATAACTGAGCAAGATAGTGATCTGTTCTTTATACTTTTCTTTGGCCTGCAGGACATTTTTTTCATACTTTATCATATCTTCAAACTTCATTCTGTACTCTGGATCAAAATCCATAGGAGCATGGTCAGAAAAACCAAAGATTTTTGTACCTCTGGAGATAGCTGCGTTTATATACTCATCTATAGTTCCCTCTGCATGGTTACAAAGAGGGGTGTGGTTGTGTAAATCTACTATCATATTTTTGTCTCGTATTAGATAATTTATGCTATTATAGTGTGAATTAATAAATTATTCAATTTTGGAGCAGCTTTATGACTCAAGAAGAATTAGATGCATTGATGAGTGGCGGTGTGGATATGGATGAGATATCTGATGAGGAAGAGACGCAAGGGGATGACTCTTCTGAAGATTTAGATGAGAAGCAAGAAGAGGCTGAAGATGTCTTGACCGCAAGTATTGAAGCAGCAGAGCTTCCTCTCCCTGCTACCGATGAAAACAAGATGGTGCATCAGCTGGATGATGTAACAAAAGAGAGTGAAGAGAAAGCGAGTGAGATTTTTGACATTATTGATGGTATCAGTAATGACTTGATGGAGAAAGAGGAGACACTTAGCGAGATAGTGAAAGTTCTCAATGCAAATGTTGATCTCTTTACGACTCTTAGTACAAAATTTCCTGATATAGAAACATTTAAAACGCAGCTCAAAATCAATGAAGATGCACTTGAGAAATCAAGTGAAGTAATAGAATCATTGCAAAACAGCGGCGATGCTATTATGAGTGTGATGGATATTATGCAGTATCAAGATATTCATAGACAAAAGATTGAACGTGTTGTAAATGTTATGCGTTCACTCTCTCGTTATATGAGTACGCTCTTTGAGGGAAAAATAGAGGATGAAAAACGTGTCTCATCTGCTACGCACATTGTAGGAGACACTCATAATGATTTGGCTTCAACGGATGATATTGAAGCATTACTAGAACAGTTTGGAAATAAATGAAAAAAGTAGAACTACTCTCGCCCGCGGGAACTTTAGAAAAATTAAAAATTGCACTTGATTTTGGTGCTGATGCAGTGTATGGCGGTGTAAGTCACTTTTCTCTTCGTATTCGTTCTGGTAAAGAGTTCAGTATGGAAGAGTTTAAAGAGGGTATTGAGTACGCACATGCACGCGGTAAAAAAGTATATGCGACCATTAACGGCTTTCCGTTTAATTCACAACTCAATTTACTGAAAAAACATATTGTGGCGATGGGTGAATTGAAGCCTGATGCTTTCATCGTAGCGACACCTGGTGTTTTAAAACTGTGTCATGACTTAGTGCCGGATATGCCTCTGCATCTCTCGACTCAGGCAAATGTTATGAATGTGCTTGATGCGCAGATTTATCATGATATGGGTGCGACGCGTATTATTACTGCGCGTGAGATATCACTAAGAGATTTAAAAGAGATAAAAGCGGCGATCCCTGAACTTGAACTTGAAGTCTTTGTACATGGTTCTATGTGTTTTGCATACAGTGGGCGTTGTCTTATCTCAACACTTCAAAGCGGACGTGTTCCAAATCGTGGAAGCTGTGCGAATGACTGCCGTTTTCCTTATGAAATGTATGCGGCAAATCCTGAAACCGGAACACTCTTTAGACTTGAAGAGGAAGAGGGTGTGGGAACTTACATTATGAACTCAAAAGATCTCAACCTTGCTTCACATATTAAAGAGATTTTAGATTCTGGTGCAGTAGATTCTCTCAAGATTGAAGGACGTACAAAAACAGCTTACTATGCAGCAACAACTGCAAAAGCCTACCGCATGGCGATAGATGACTACTATGAAGGCAAGATAGATAGTGAAAAATATCAGTATGAGCTTCAATCACTTCAAAACCGTGGTTATACAGATGCATATCTGATCTCTCGTCCGTTTGAAAAACATGATACTCAGAGTCTTGATTTTACTATGCAGCTTGGAACACATCAGGTAAGCGGTGTGGTAAACGCAGCGGGTACTCACTTCTTATGTAAGTATAAAACACTGCCGGGTGATGAGATGGAAGTTGTTTTTCCGCTTGGTTCACATGTTGATATTGTAGACAATGAGATAGGAACTACTTATGAGAGAGACGGAAAGTTCTTTGTAAAACTCAAACAACTCAAAGCACAAAATGGAAAAATCTGGGATGAGGTACACAGCGGAAACATCAATCCTATAGAGTTGCCGACAACTTTTCCTGCGTATACATTCTTTAGGATTCCTGCGCATCCGGAGATGAATACCGCGCCAAAAAAATAGTATAATTTTTTAATATGCATCTCATTGCATAGTTGTTATAATTTTTTAATTTAAATTCAGAAGGTAAAAAATGAAATTTGTTTCAATTGTTATAGGTTCAAAAAGTGATTATGAAGTAATGAAGTCGTGTTCAGACACATTAGAGGCGTTTGGCGTAAGTTACGAGATGGTTATTTCATCTGCACACCGCTCTCCGGAGAGAACAAAAGAGTATATTCAAGAGGCTGAGAAAAAAGGTGCGCAGGTATTTATTGCAGCGGCTGGAATGGCAGCGCATTTAGCTGGTGTTCTCTCTTCTAAAACGATTAAACCTATCATCGGTGTTCCTATGTCGGCTTCAGCGTTAAGCGGTATTGATGCACTGCTCTCAACTGTTCAAATGCCAGCTGGTATGCCTGTTGCTACTGTTGCCATAGGAAAAGCGGGAGCGATCAATTCTGCTTACTTGGCTATGCAGATTTTAGCACTTGACAATGAAGAGCTGAGCGTGAAACTCCAAGAAGACAGAATCACAAAAGCGAAAAAAGTTGAGATGGATTCACTAGAGATTGAGACAATTATAAAATAGTTGTACAAAGTGCAGGAGTAGATGATGACGTGGATGAGTGACGAAGAGTATTGTAAGCTGACAGGATTAGATATCAATGCGGTGAATGAACTTGCAGAGCGTGGAAAGCTTACAGTAAAAGTCGAAGATGGGGTGCGCTATATTGATCCCTCAAAAGGTGCCACGGAAGTTGTCGTTCCTGCAAAACTTAAAGAGTTAAGTGAAAAAAATACGCATGAGATGATAGTACAGCCTGAGTTTGTTGAAAAAACGATAGGTACTATTATCAACCTTCATGAAAAAGTACTTGATGCAAAAGATGAAACACTTGAGGCCGTAAGAGTAGAAAATGAATTTTTACGTGAGGCTTTATCATCACTTCAAGAGCTTTATGATGAAGATAGAAAAACTATCCATACACTCCAAGAGCAGTTAAAACTCTCTCAGCAAGAGGTAGAGTTTATGCGTCGTAAGTATAAACTGATGTGGAATAAAGCTATAGAAGAACATACAAACTAGATGAATATTCAAGATGCCTGTGTTACTTGCATTATCAACCAAAGTATGAGAGTTGCAGATGCTATAAACGCAGATGAGAAGCTCTCAAAAGAGCTTATATCAACTGTTGAACAGATGAGTAAGTCATTTTCATATGCAGAGACTCCTCCTCAAATTGCTGCGTATGTGTATGAAAAAATGGCGGAGATTGCACATAAAAGTGACCTCTATGATGAAGTAAAAGAACACTCTACACAAAAAGCACTCTCATTTGTACCTTTTTTAAAAGAAAAACTGTTTCAGAGTGAAAATAAACTTCTTACTGCTACAAAAATAGCAGTTGCCGGCAATGTAATAGATTTGGCAGCTGAGGTTGCGTTTGATCTGCAAGAAGAACTTACAAAGATATTTGAAATAGACTTTGCCCATAATGATTTTGAGCAGTTAAAAGAGTCACTTTCAAACGCAGCAACTGTTTTAGTCATTGGTGATAATGTCGGAGAGCATATTTTTGATTATGTTTTTATTGAGACACTGCAAGGACTCTATCCAAATGTAATCTTTTCTTATATGGTTCGTGGGGTGCCGATCATAAATGATGTAACGCTCAAAGAGGCAAAAGAGGCAGGATTTGACAGCTTATGCAATCTTGTGGACAGTGGAGTAAATACTCCGGGCTTTGATTATGAGAGGGCGAGTGATGAAGCAAAAGAGTTATATGACAGTGTGGATGTAGTTATTAGCAAAGGAATGGGTAATTTTGAATCTTTAACTCCAACACACAGAGAAGAGGTTTACTTTTTGTTAAAGGTCAAGTGTAATGTAGTCGCAAATTTCTTGAATAAAGAGGTAGGCGATATTATTTGTAAAAGGGTGTAATAAAATGAAGTTTTTTTTACTTTTATTTGTTTTTTTTACTGTAGGTTCAGCGGCCTCTGAGGGTGAGTTCTCATTAAATACTGCTTTGGTAGGTTTTAGTATGGATTACAAAGAGTATGATGATGACTCTCAAATAATAGATAGTGAAAAGTCAGATTTTACACAGATGATGGGTGTAGATTTGGGTATGACATATAGATTAAACGCAGTGGATGGGAGTTATTCTCAAATAGATGTCACTTTGTTGCTTTTAGCGGGTAAGACAGACTACGTTGGTGCTTACTTGGGATCAGGCGGAGGATACGGCAGTGTGAAGAGCAGTACGGACAATGCTATCGTTAATCTGGATGCTGATTATCTTTATGGCATGTTACTCTCACAAAAACTTTACCTTTTAGGCGGTGCTGCGTTTGGATATAGAGAGTGGGAAAGAAGTCTCTCTGCAAATCAGGTAGAGGTCTACAGCTGGTTCTACCTGGAGCCAAAAATAGGACTAAAATATCTTTTGCAAAGGAGCTCTTTAGGTGCTACTATGGGATATAAATATGGGCTGAATCCTGAAATGACGGCAACGGGTATTGACGGTACATTTAAATTAGGGGCTGCAAATACTTTGAATATCTCTCTAAAAGCTTCTTATGAGATAAGTTTACATAGTGAAGTATTTTGTGAGTATATCTACGAGAATCAAGTAATAGAAAAATCAAATGTAGTCTATGCAAGTGATGGAAATGGATATTTAGAACCTGACAGTGAAGCGAATAACCAATATATTAAGCTTGGTGCTATTTTTAAATACTAAAAAAGTGTGTTTAGCTATAATTGCAAAATAATTTTATAAAAGAGAGAAAATGATAACTTTTAGCGAAATGTTACTAAAACTACAAGAATTTTGGATGAAACAGGGGTGTAATATTGTACAGCCTTA
>CAZCMR010000023.1:26974-28640 GCA_964499805.1 uncultured Sulfurimonas sp. | reverse complement strand
GAGTGTTCGAGTCACTCAGAACCCACCACTCTTCTTTTTAGATAATCACTTACAATATCAGTATGATCAAATACAAGTTTTTTAGACTTTAATTCATCTATTTTTACTATCATTGTCTCTTTGGCATCATCTGCGGCAATTGGCTTTCCATAGGCTTTACAAACATATACAGCAGATGCAGTATGAAATCTAGGATCTCTTGAAGGGTTAGAGTAAATACCTAAGAGATATTTTATCTCAACATCAAGAGAAATCTCTTCTCTCATCTCTCTTTTGAGTGCATCTTCAACAGACTCTCCAACATCAACAAAACCACCAGGCAGGGCTAAACCTAAAGGTGGATTTTTTCTCTCTATCAGTACTACACCTTGTAATTTTTCTTGACTATTATATATCTCAACAATTCCATCTGTAGTGAGGTAGGGTGTTTTAGGAGTAAAGGACATATTGTCTTCTTTTATTTTGATTTTATCTATACATAACGTTATTAATGATATTATGAGCAAATTTTTTCCAACATATATCAACTGAAATTTTATATAGATTGTGATGGTTAATTCTACAATAAAGGAGATAGAATTATGATAAAACGCTGTTTATTCCCAGCTGCAGGATACGGTACACGGTTTTTACCTGCTACAAAGGCGATGCCAAAAGAGATGTTACCAATTTTAACAAAACCGCTTATCCAATATGGTGTTGAAGAGGCACATGAAGCCGGATGTAATATTATGGCTACAATCACTGGACGTGGTAAAAGAGCAATAACAGATCATTTTGATTTAAGTTATGAACTTGAACACCAGATTAAAGGAACATCAAAAGAGAACCTTTTAACAGAAATACGTTCTTTAATGGAGACTTGTACATTTACTTATACGCGTCAAAATGAGATGAAAGGTTTGGGTGATGCTATCTATAAAGGTAAAGTATTAGTTGGGGACAGTGCTCCTTTTGCTGTTATACTTGCAGATGATTTATGTGTAAACCCAGATGGTGATGGAGTACTTAAGCAGATGGTGAAACTGTATGAAAAATATAAATGTTCTATTGTCGCTATTATGGAAGTACCAAAAGAACAGGTAAGCAGTTATGGTGTTATTTCAGGTAAAGAGATAGAAAAAGGGATATTTATGATCGACAATATGGTTGAAAAGCCAGATGCAGATAAAGCTCCTTCAAATCTTGCTATTATTGGAAGATATATCCTAACTCCTGATATTTTTGATATTATTAAAAATACTAAACCAGGTAAAAACGGTGAATTACAGATTACTGATGCATTACTTACACAGGCAAAAAAAGGTATGGTTCTTGGATATAAGTTTAAAGGAAAACGATTTGACTGTGGTTCTTTAGATGGTTTTGTAGAAGCGACTAATTACTTTTATAATAATTTACATAAAAAATAACTTTCTTTCTGATAACCCTATTTTGGAAGTCCAAATTTTTGGGTTATCAACTCTCCCTCTTCATTAAAGAAAAGATAATAGAGCAAATCTTTTTTAATACTCAACTCTACTAAATAACGCAATGCCAAATTTGCCTGCAGTGAAGCGATATGCATAACAATAGGTGCTGCGATGCCAGCAGGAGTTTTTGTGATGATTTTAAAGGCATCATTAAAGGATGATTCATCAATAAAACAGACTTGACCATGAAAAGC
>CAZCMR010000023.1:0-26874 GCA_964499805.1 uncultured Sulfurimonas sp. | reverse complement strand
GCAATCTGCCTGTGGATATTATGCAAGCTCACTTCATCAAAGTCTACAATATGAATTTCTCCGATACCTGTAGCACCCAGAGCAAAGGCAAGGGATGAACCAAGGCCTCCTGCTCCGATAATTGCAATTTTTTTATGCTGAAGAGTTTTTTGTCTCTCTTCTCCCCAAAGTTGAATCTGACGGTGAAAATATTGCATCATGTTTTATCCTTTGTAAGTGTTGTACGCTTATTTATGGCCTCTTTAAACCCCCAAGAACGTCGTGCTTGGACTACTTGCGTATGGCTCATCTCAACTATCATCAACTCCTCTTGGTTGCCCAGATGATTAAGAAGCTCTGCGTTTGGAGAGATTAAAAATGAATCACCATAAAATTGCCATGTGAATTCTTTGTCTTGGTACTCTCCAATTCTGTTTGCACGCAATAGATAACAACTGTGCGTAAATGCTCTTGTCATCGCAAGCGCTTTCCATCTCTCGAAAGATTCAAAAGTAGAGACACTTGGCAGTAAAATACAGTCAATGTTTTTATGTTTAAGTGTAGCAAAAAAATCGTCAAAATGAAGCTCAAATCCATTTAATATCGCAAATTTAAAGCCATCTATTTTAAAAGTAAGGGGAGCTTCTATAGGTTTGACTGCGTTTGAAAAGAATTTTTCTTCATTCCAATGTGTATAGTTGATAAGAATTTGTTGTTGATAATAGGAAGTGGAAGCAGGTGAAAATTTTGCAACTGTTTTGTAAACTTTCTCTTTTTTAACAATGATAAGTGGAGCAATTATTGTTAGTTGGTAAGTTGCAGCAAGCTCTTTTAGAATTTTTATCTGATGCAGTCCCTGCTCTTTAATCATCGCAAGAGACATACTCTCCAACTCTTTAAAAAATGGATTAAGAACATATTCCCCTAAAAGAATAAGCTTAACATTTTTTTTATGAGCAACTCGGATGTAGTTGTATAGTTTTGTTGAACTCATTCCCTGAGCATTGAGTTGGAGAACTGCTGCTATCATTGCCCTGTTTTTATCTTTTGAATTTTTATCTGTGCATCTTCGAGGATCTTTTGTGCTTCAGTTAGTTCACGCATCCCTTTTTCATAGGCCTTTACACTGTTTTCAAGTGTAATTTCAGGATTCATTAACGTCTCTAAAATTTTCTTTGCATTGTCTAATTTTGTTTCAAATTTTTCTTTAGCCATTGAGTGCATCCTTTACATATGTATCAAATTTGTCTAACTCTACCAAAAAGGCATCATGTCCATAATCACTGTCAATATCTACATAATTATAATTTTTTTTGCCTATATCTGAGAGTTCATCTGCTATCTCTTGCATCTCAAAGTTTTTAAATAGAATATCATTTTTGAAACTAAGAAGATGTAACTCTGCCGTGATACGTTTAAGAGACTCAGAGAGAGAATCAAAGCCGCGAGCAAGATCATAAATATTTATGGCTTTTGTAATATAGAGATACGCAAGCGGATCAAACCATTTGGTAAAATTATATCCGTTGTACTCAAGATATGATTCTACCTGAAATTTTCCAAAAAGCTCATAGAGACCATCTGTAAGTTTGTAATCTCTGCCAAATTTTTCTCGCATTGATTCATGAGATAAAAAGCTGATATGCCCAGCCATACGTCCTACAGCCATACCGGAGAGACCTTGCTCTTTTAAGACTTCAGGGTCATAATAGCCTTGTCTGAAATCAGGATCATTGAGAATAGATTCCTGCGCGACTTTGTTAAACGCAATAGCCCATGGCTGTGTCGCATGTGTTGTAGCAAGGGCAATGATTTTATTTGCAAAGTTAGGGTAGTGTACAGCAAACTGCAGTGCCTGCATACCTCCCATGGAACCACCGACAATGGCATGAACTCTGTGAATATCCAATCTGTCAAACAAGATGCGCTGAGCTTTTACCATATCTTTGATACTGACTACAGGAAATTTATAACGGTAAGGTTCTTGGTGAGGGTACTGCATGCTCATGGGACCTGTTGAGCCAAAACAGCTTCCAATTACATTGGAGCATATGACAAAATATTTATCAGTATCTATAGCTTTTTTAGGGCCTATAAAACCATCCCACCATCCTGGTTTTGATTCATCTTCATAAAGTCCTGCGGCATGATGAGAACCAGTAAGGGCATGACAGACCACGACGACATTACTTTTATCATCATTAAGAGTCCCATAGGTCTCATAAGTGATATCATAAGGTTCTAAAATACGACCACTCTCTAAGTAGAGAGGGTTTGTAAAATGCTCAGTATGTGTTTGTAGATTTAAAGACAAATGTATAGAACTCCAAAAATTGTTAGTGACATTTTAGCAAAAATCTCTTGTATTAGGCTTCAAGTGCCTGTTTTAAATCTTGGATCAAATCTTGTGAACTCTCTAAGCCGCATGAAATACGGATAAGCCCTTCGGGAACACCGCAGGCTATTAACTCCTGAGTTGAGAGCTGCTGGTGTGTTGTAGATGCCGGATGTGTAATAATGGACTTTGAATCACCAATATTTACAACAAGGGAGTAGAGATTCGTTGCGTTTACAATCTTTTCTGCCTCTTGCAGACTTGCAACTTCAAAACTCAGTAACCCACTGCATAGACCATCTTTAAAATATTTTTGTGCATTTTCATAGTTTGAATTACTTTTTAATCCCGGATAGTTGACTTTTTTTACTTTTGGATGTGATTCTAAAAACTCAGCAAGTGCAAGAGCATTTTTGGAGTGTTCTTTCATTCTGAGTGCCAAAGTTTCCAAGCCCTGTATAAAAAGCCAGGAATTAAACGGTGAAACAACCGCACCTAAATCACGAAGCAGAGAAAGACGAGCTCTGAGTGTAAAAGGAGGCAGTCCAACATCAGTATATACAAGCCCGTGGTATGATGCATCAGGCTGATTAAAATGGGAGTATCTAGGATTATCTTTCAGTTTCTCGATAAGATTTTTACGTTCAACTAAAATACCGCCTATTGCCAAGCCTTGTCCTGTTGTATATTTGCTGGCACTGTGTACAGTGATATCGACTCCAAAATCAAATGGAGAACATATAGCAGGTGTTGCTACGGTATTGTCAACGATTGTTAAAATATTATGTCTGTTGGCAACAGTGGTAATAGCTTCAATATCTGCAACATCAATACTCGGATTTGTTAAAGATTCAAAAAAGATGACTTTTGTTTTTTCATCTATCAAACTTTCAAGTTCTTGAGGTTGATGGACATCAAAAAATCTAGCTTCTATTCCAAAACGTTTGAGCGTGTGTGCACTGAGTGTTAAACTTCCTCCGTATAATTGTTTTGCACATACTATATTGTCTCCGGCCTCTGCTGCGTTTACAATGGCAAAAAAGATAGCACTCATACCACTTGCTGTGGCAATTGCTGCCTCACCACCTTCCATTGCCGCAAAACGTTTCTCAAAAACATCTGTGGTAGGGTTATTCAATCGTGTGTAGATATTTCCAAGTTCTTTGAGTGCAAAGAGATTAGCAGCGTGCTCAACATCGCGAAATTCATAGGCAGTTGTTTGATAAATGGGCACTGCCATAGTCCCCTGTGAGTCTTTGTCATATCCTGCATGGAGTGCTAAAGTTTGTAAATCCATAATAGTTGTGCCTTATTTGTTATTTGTCTTTAATGTTTCATCTTTAAGTGTTTGCAAAAACTCTAAAATATTGCTTTGGTATGCCAAGGTATCTTCATCGTATGTCAAAGCAAGAAATTCCCGTAGAGATTCTACGTCTATTTTTTTTGCATATCTTGGAGCAGCTTTTAGGTCATAAATAATACTTTGTACTAAAGAGTCTATACCCAAACCGTTGTTCTCTTTTACTTTTTGTACCAGTTCTTTTGTAGAAAGAAGCAGTAGATTTGCACGGTCTGTATCATCTTTATAGATTAAAAGACCATGTTTTTTGACGATGATAAAATTATCAACAGTTGCATTTTCATTGGCTGCAATAAGAAGGGCATATACCTTCGCACGAAATGATAAAGAGCCGTGATGATGGACAAATATCTCTCGAAAAGCGTTATAAAAATGATGTTTAATCCTAAATCCAAGTTTCATCGAGATTCCTTATGCGATATTATACATCTAAATGGTATAATTTCAAAAATAAATTTTAAGAGAATAAAGGAATATTTTTATGGGTAGAGCATTTGAATATAGAAAAGCTTCAAAACTAAAAAGATGGGGAGCAATGTCAAAACTGTTTCCGAAACTTGGTAAGGTTATTACGATGGCAGCAAAAGAGGGTGGTACAGACCCTGACATGAATGCGAAGCTAAGAACTGCTATATTGAATGCAAAAGCTGAAAATATGCCAAAAGATAATATTGATGCAGCTATAAAAAGAGCAACTGCCAAAGACAGTGCCGATATGAAAGAGGTGAATTTTGAAGGAAAAGCACCGCATGGTGTACTTCTTTTTATAGAGTGTGCAACGGACAATAATACAAGAACAGTCGCAAATGTTAAAAGTACATTGAATAAAAATGGTGGAGAGATGCTTACAAACGGTTCATTAGAATTTATGTTTTCCCGTAAGGCACTTTTTGAGTTCCCTTTTTCTGATGATATGGATATTGAAGAATTAGAACTAGAACTGATAGATGCTGGACTTGAAGAGATAGAAGCAGAAGATGGTGTTGTATTGGTAACAGCTGATTATACAAGCTTTGGTACGATGAATGAAGCTCTGGAAAAGATGGGTGTAGAGATTACAAAAGCAACACTAGAGCGAATCGCAAATACTCCAATTGAAATATCCGAAGAAGAACATGCTGATGTAGATAAAATCTTAGAAAGATTAGAAGATGATGAGGATGTGCAGAAAGTTTATACAAATTTAGCATAGTAATGTATTTTATAAAAAAGGAATTTGTTAAAACTCTGGAGGTGAAGCAATCAAAATTCATTGCTCACCTTATTCCTTATGATATCTATGAATCAACACTTAAAAAATTACAAAAAGAACATCCAAAAGCAAGACATTTTGTAACTGCATATCGTTATTTAAATGAATATAATCAGGTTGTTGAGCATTCAAGTGATGATGGTGAACCAAGTGGTACTTCCGGAAAACCATCTTTGATGGTGTTACAGGGTAAAGAACTTATCAATATTGCTGTGATTGTTGTTCGATATTTTGGTGGTACTAAACTTGGCACAGGTGGACTTGTACGTGCATATAGCGATGTAGTAAATTTAGTAGTAGAAAATGCAGAGCTTTTGGAGTATAAAAAAGAGACAAGTGTTATTGTTGTTTTTGACTATAGTGATGTAAGACTTGTAGATTATGAGTGTGAAAAATATGATATTAATCTCGAAGAGAAACTATTTGATGCTAAAGTAGAGTATAAATTACAAGCACCAAAAGAGAGTATCGATAAGTTTTTACTCTCTTTAAAGAGAGTAGTGCAAGTTAGACAATAGCTTTAACGCTATTATCTTCCTTGTACAGCATTCCCCATATCCCACATTGGTAGGAAAATACCAAGTGCAAGCAGAATAACCATAGAGGCGATAATGAGTAGCATAATTGGTTCAATCGCTTCACTTAAACCATCAATGATGGCATCAAAACGCATTTTATAGTATTCAGCTACCTTTTTGATCATCGTATCGAGCGTACCACTGTCTTCCCCCGCACGAACCATCTGAATAATCATGTTCTCAAAAAGACCGGTTTCTTCAAGCCCTTTGTTTAAAGTTCCACCTTTTTCGACGGTTAACCTGACTGAAAGCAATTTTTTCTTTAAAGGTAAATTGTCAATCATTCCAATGGCAGTATCAAGTGCTTCGGCAATAGGAATACCTGCACGAATAAGCTCTGAAAAAACAAGAGTAAACCGACTTAATGTAGCAAATTTAATAATGTTTTTTATAAGATATGTTTTGAGCAAAAGCTTATGCCAACTGTAGCGGATATGCTCGTTATTGTTAATAGCATAATTAAAAACCACATAGGCAAGAAATAAAAGTGCTAAAACATAAGGTCCAAAGTTGTTAAAAATATATTCTAGTTTTAGCAGTATTAAGGTTGGCAATGGTAATTCTGCATGTAACTCTTCAAAAATGGCTTTAAATTGAGGAACAACATATGAGATTAAAATGGTAAACGCAATAGCCATCGCAATCATTACATTTCGAGGATAAGCCATCGCTTTTTTAAATTTAATAACATTTGCTCTGATTTCTTCTAACATATCTGCAAGCGAGTAGAGTGCTTCATCCAAGTTACCTGTTTTTTCCCCAAGCTGTACCATTGCTATGGTGAGATTTCCCAGTTCAAACCTAAAATTTTCCATAGATGATGAGAGAGAATGTCCTGAGTTGATGTCGTCTGCTATTTTTGAAAAAACGCTTTGAAGCGTTTCATCATTTGTTGCGTTTGCAATTTCATGTAAAGAGTCATGAATAGAGATACCGGCATTTGTCATAACCGCAAGTTGTCTAATAGAGGCAATAAGAGAATCAGGCTTGATTTTTTTCTTTTTTATACTTGAAAGTAAGTTTGTTTTAAATCGCTTTAGCTGAGCATCTAAAGGTTCCTGTCCCTCTACGACCTTGATTATTATGCCCGTATATTTGAGTTTTGCAAATTTATTTGCCTCTTTTTTATCTTCAGCATACAGACCAAATTCCTCTTTTTTTCCTTTTGTTAAAACAGTTGCTACAAAGTACTTCATCCTTTTGCCACCTTTAAAACTTCTTCAATGCTTGTTATACCATCAATTGCTTTTTGCAATCCATTGTGAAAAATAGGAATGAATCCTTCTTCTTTTGCTTGTGCTAAAAGCTGCTCTTTGGAAGCGCTTTTGGCAATAAGAGAGGAAAGCTCTTCTGAAATATTTAACACTTCACAAATCATCTCTCTTCCCATATATCCTGTTCCTCCACACTCTCGACACCCTTTCCCTTTGTAAAAAACTGTACCTTCTGGTACAGCATTATGTATCTCCTCTAGAACTGAGGCTGAAAGTTCATCTTCAATTTTACAGTGCACACATATTTTTCTTACAAGTCTTTGCGCTTGAATAGCTACGAGCGCACCACTTATGAGATAGTGCTCTATACCCATATCAGCCATACGTGGGATTGCAGATATAGAGTCATTTGTATGGAGTGTTGAGATTACCATGTGTCCTGTAAGCGCTGCTTTTATGGCAATTTCCAATGTCTCTTGATCACGAATCTCACCAATCATAATCTTATCTGGATCTTGACGTAAAATAGAACGCAGTGCATCTGCAAAGCTCAGTCCCACTTTTGCATTTACCTGTACTTGCTGAATAAGATTCATCCTATATTCAACAGGATCCTCAACAGTAATAACTTTGTCCTCAACATTTCTAAGTTCATTTAGAGCACCGTAGAGAGTTGTTGTTTTACCACTACCTGTTGGACCGGTTACCAAAATAATTCCATAAGGAGCTTCAAGACCTTTGAGAAGTTTATGATAACTTACACTGTCCATACCCGCATCTTCAAGTCTGACAAGAGCTTTTTGTTTATCTAGAACACGCATAACGATAGATTCACCGTAAAGTATCGGAAGGGTAGATATACGAAAATCAAACTCTCGTGCTCCTACAGTAGTAGAGAAACGTCCATCTTGTGGTTTTCTTTTTTCTGCAATATCGAGATTTGCCAAAAGTTTTAAACGTGAAGCAAGGGGAGGATAAATATCTTTTTCAAAGATGAACATCTCTGTGAGTTTTCCATCAATACGTCCACGTACTACACAGTTTTTTTCTGTAGGTTCAATATGTATGTCACTTGCACGACCATTAATACAGGTTTTTAAAACAACATCAATAAGCATCAGCACAGAAGAAGCCTCTTGTTGCTCCTCTATAGAACTGATAGAGTTAAGTTCATCACGTATCTTGCCAATAAGTCCTTTAACACTGTCTTTTAGTTCTATTTTATAAAGATACGTAGAAATTTGTTTTTTTGTTGCTAAGGCAATCTTTAAAATTTTACGAGGAAACAGTCTTTGGATGGCTTCTTGTGCATCAATGTTGAGTGGATCATTAAATGCAACTGTGATACTCATATCGTCTTGAGAAATAGGAATAGCATTGTGTTTTTGCAGTTGAGCAAGAGGAACTAAACTAGTTAAATTATAGTCCATATCAATGGAATCTAAATCAACAAACATTAAATTAAGTTCTTGTGCTAATTTTTCTAGAACCGTTTTTTCTTGAATATAGTCATAATTATCTATTATTGAGAGGTTATAGACTCCATCTCGGACTTGTTGTACTATAAAGCGGACAAGTCTGTCCATCGTCATAAAACCAGAGAGGGTGATATCTCTTAAAATCAGATTTTCACTAATGCCTTTTGCAAGAAGTCTATCTACCTGTGATTTCATTATGGAGCCATTGTTAAGTAAATCAGTCGTTATTCTATCCATTTATGAGCCCCCTACCAGTATATATGACGTTTTATTTTAATTGTATCATAATACTCTTCAATAACCATTTTATTGATGTTTTGTTGTTTCATGATGTAGAGTTTATAAATAAGTTTAGGATCTTGAGTATCTTTTAAAATATAAAATTTTTTTCGTTGATGTAATGGCAATCTGGAGTATAAATCAAAAACTTTTGAAAGAACATAGTCTGTAGTCGGAAATCTAAATTTAGAGAGTTCATAATTATCTATAAGAGCGTAGTATAAAAGCTTTTTCTGCATTAAAATTGTTGCAAAATATGCTGCATTTTTTCTAGCTTGTGTTGAAAATTTTAAACTTGTGATGGGTTGAGAAAGCCTATCTATGTAGTCAGATTTTAGACATGAAAATGCATATAGTGAAACATATGCTTCATCTTTTTTGTATTTGTTAAAGTAGTCATATCCCATTGTACAGGCTTTGGCATACTCTTCATTTTGATAGAGTTGAAACATGTTTTGTTTGATATCTGCTTGTGCATTTATGAAAAGAAAAATCAAAATTAGCCACTTCATTGAAATTCTCCTGAGAGAATGTCATGCAGTAAAACAGCTGCGTTTGTAGAGTGTGAATTTGCAATATACTTTTGCAAAATTTTTATAGCTTTGTCTTTTTGATGCATCTTTACTAATGATTTGGAAAATACCAGCCAGCTATCTTCAATATCTTTATTTAACTTATTAGTTATTAAGGCATATCTAGATGCTTTTTGATAGTTGCCGAGTTCATAATATTTTTTTGCAAGAAAGAGACTCAATGCGGGATTTTTATCTTTTTTAAATCTTTGAAGAATATTTTGGATATCTTTTGTAGTATCTTGTTTTGTAATTGTGATTGTAGCTATTTGAGGAACTTCTATGTTTGGAACGGATTTCACTACAGTTTTCTTTTTTTGTATATCTTTTGTATATTTTTTAGTTACTTGTTGCGTTTGTGGAGTATAGGTCTCAAAATTATTGATAAAGTCCATTGAAGGAGAAAGTAGAGGAGTCGAATTTTTTTCTGTAGTCGTTATCTCTGCATTGGAAAGAGTATCATTTATTTTTATTTTGTGTTTTGATTCTGTAATGATTTTCGTTGTTGTGAGATTTATTTCTTTTTGAATGACATTACTCTTTGTATCTGTGCTTAAAAAATTGTATCCAAGAGCCACTATCATAAGCAATAAGGGTAATATAAAATATTTAGCTGAAGATTTTATTTTATATCGGATCCAGCGTTTTTCTAAGTCGGGGATATTAAGCATCTATTAAACCTGTATGTATCGCAGCCATTTCAATTAATTTGGTTGGAATTTTATTTGTCGGAATTTTATCAAGTCTGTTTTTCTCTTCATAAGAGAGATATAAATCAAATAGAGTGTAGAGAAGTTTATTTGTATCTCTATAGTTACCGTTTGTAAGTTTATGGATTTTATGTACCGTTTTATCTGTAAATATATTTGCGGTATCAAAACAGTTTGCTTTCATCAGTTTTTTTTGTATATAAATTTTGAGTTCACTCTTAGATGAGTTTTCAAGTTCAATCGTTTCCCAAATTCTTGTTTTAAAGTGCTCTTTTGCAATTAAGTCTTCTTCTTGAGTTTTGTGAAGAGTAATTACAAACTTCACAGTCCTTGTATCTGAGAGAAGACGGATTTTTTCCATCAATATTTCAGAATAAAGTTGTGCTTCATCAAGTAAAACAACAGGAATTGAGTCTAAGTTTTGGCTATTTACAATTTTCATAAACTGTGTAAAATTAAGTTCACCACTGTACTTTGTACCAAAGATATCCTGTGCTAAAAGTTTGTAAAATTCACTCTCATCCAAGATAGGTGTTTCATAAAGATAAATATCTTGAGATGGAGATAAATCATTGTAGAGCTTTGTAAGAAACATACTCTTGCCAGTACCAGGCCTGCCATAGAGCAAAATCATCTTTAGAGGTTTTTTTATAGAGTCTTTTAGAGACTGGTATATTGTTGAGACTCTATCCAGTTGAATATAGTCTTTAGAATTTACAGTATCTATAAACACGTTTTTTGAATTTAAATAAATACTGTTCATTTAATGTATTGCCTTATTTTTTTTCACTCTTCTTGTCTTGTTTAGAAGAAGATTCTGCAGTGATTAATGTATCATCAAAACCTTTATAACCAAGTTCAGAAAGAGATATGGAATTATTTTCTTTGTGAATAATATGTGGCTCAATAATAATTACTAATTCTTGAGTCTCTTTTGTTTTCTCTTCATATTTAAAAAGAGAACTAATAAGTGGAATATCACCTAACAGTGGGACTTTATTTGTTTTTGTACTGTTTTTTGTATTTATTAAACCACCTAAAATAATTCTGTTACCATCTTTTACTGTTACTACTGAAGAGAGTTGGCGGCGGTTTAAGTCAGGTGGCATTTCTCTACCAGTATTGACAGTTTGAGAAATATCCGTTGTTGTTTCTGAAAGTGACGGATTGATTTTTAAAGTTATTGTCTTATCATCTGATATTTCTGGAGTGATTGTTAACAAAACACCCGCAAAAACTGACTGGATAAGGTTGTTTTGTGTTGTTGCAGCCAGTCCGCCTCCTGCACCTTGTTGATTTGTTGATGATTTAATTTGATAAAAATACTCAGTACCCGCTGTAATTAATGCAGGCTGATTGTTAAGTGTTAAAACTTTAGGATTAGAGATTGAGTTTACATCTCCTTGGGTTTTTAAAAATTTAATCACTTCATTAAGCTTTCCACCTGCTTTAATACTCACAAGACTCCCAACAGCACTGATGCCACCATTTGTCATTTCAGTGATACTGACATCACCGTCATTTTGTTCCCATTGTGAAACATTTGTATTGCTAAGGTGATGGATACTTAAATCAACATTTTGAAGTGCATAGAGCTGTCTCCAATCTATACCGGTAGTTTTTCCTTCGCTCATTGTCACTGCTAAGAGCTGCACATCTATAAGAACCTGTAATTGAACTTTGCTTTGCAGTCTTTTAAGGTAGCTGTCAAACCTTTCTAACTGTTTTTTTGTTGCAGTTACTGTAATCAGTCCTGCATTTTTATTAATAACTGGAGCTGTTGCTTTGTATGTATCTTCAGGACGATTAAGAACTTTTTGAAACTCTTTATCAAGCTCTTCCCAAAATTTCACTTCATCGGTACTCTCTATTTTTATGCCTGTATCTGCAGTAGAGTTACTTCCCATTGTAGATTGATCATTCGAACCGCCTCCTTGGTTTTGTTGCATGCCTCCATACATCGAGCTCTGATCATTTTGAGAAGAAGAACTGAGTGTGATATCTGTACTCCCTGTACTTTTTCTTTGGGAGAGTATATAGTCAATATTGAAAACTTTTGTTGTGAGATATGAAATTCTCAGTAAATTGTTATTGAGTGTATAGGTTAAGTTGTTTTCACCAATAATAATATCTAATACTTCATCAATAGTAAGGTTTTTTAGATTGGTTTTGTTGAGACGTTTGTTGAGATATTTTTCTGCCTTAGGATCTGTCACTATGATACTATAACCGCACTCATCACTTAATTGATTGACAAAATCAATAATTTTGGTATTTTTAGTTGAACTTATACTAAAAAGCTCATAAGAACAGTCAGCAAAACTACTTGTCGATAACATTAGTGTTAATACAGTTGCACAAACTGATTTGTTTATATATTTCATCTGATATTCCTATTTATTGTGAAATTTTAAATTTTTACTTTTACTCACGGTAGAGAGAAGTAATTTTTTATTATGTTTTTTTAGAACCACGGAAGTTCTTTGAACTTTTACAAGTTTATAGCCATAGACTCTTTGACCCTCTTTATACCATCTATTATTAATCATTGCCGACTTATTAAGAACAGCATCTAAATGGAGTTTTTTTGAATAATGTTTTTTGACATAATGTGAACGTCTGATAACTTTTTTTGCAGAGTTGTTGTTTTTTACTTTTGAGTGTGTTGTTTCTTTCTTAATTAAAAAGATAAAAGGATCTTTCAGTTGAGCAATTTGTTTTTCAGATATTCCTATACGAGGAGGTTTAATTGCTTCAACCTGCTCATCTACCCAAGTTAGTTCATCTGCGTATAGTAGATTTGTTAGTACAAGTAATAGTACAATATATAAAGTTTTCATTAATATGTAATCCCCCATACTGATATATTTAGATCAGATACTAAGGAGTTGTTTGTATCTATTTTGAAATGGTGAATATCTACAACCAAATCACTCTGTTCAAGTGAATTGATAAATTTGATTGTATTTTGAAAGTTTCCTGTTGAATGTACAGAGATATCGAGAATATGGCCAAAAGCACTGTCTGCTTTTGCATAGGCATTAGTTAAATTGAGTAACTTGACATGGTACTTCTGGGCATTAGTTGATATGGAGTCTAAATACTCACCCCAACTTCTTTCATCATAAATCAATGAAGAGATCGTTTCAATTTTGCTTTTGATATATGCATTTGTATCTTTGTTTTTAGTTATTTCTTGATTGATTTTTTGGATCTCTCTGTCAAGCTGTGTAATTTTAGATTCTGGGTTTGCTTGTAGAAATTTTTTATCTATTGCAATTTTATTCTCAAGATTGGCTACATTTTTTCTTGTTTTTTCAAAACTTTCAAATGAACTGTCCCAAAATAAAACATAAGAAAAGGCAAAAATTCCAAGCACGACCATAGTGTAGGTCATGTAAAGCTCTTTTTGCGTTTTATTCTTCAGTGCTAAATCTATTTTGTGTAAGTAATCTTCATAATTTATCTTCATAATATCTTCACCTTTAACTCACTGAAGTACTTATTTGTCTCTTTGTCAAATTTAATCTCTTCAAGGTCAAAATTAAACTTTCCTTCATGAGTTGCTGTAAGGTATTCAACAAGTTTTGTGATTTTTCTATCTTTATCTGCAACTAAGTCTAATGATAAAATTTTATCATTTCCCAGTTGGGAGTAATTAAGAGACTGAACATTTACATGAAAACGATTTAAATCTTTTGTAAAAGTAGCCAGAAGTTTTGCTTTCATTGGATAGTCAACTTTTACTTCATGTATTTTTATTAAGGTGTTTTTCTTTTCAACATAATCTTTTTTCTCTTCTTCAAGAAGTGTAATTGCTTTTTCTTTATCAGTAATTCTATTTTTAATAGTTGCTTCACGAGTGATTTTACTGATATGAACCTCTTTATACTCTTGTTTTAGAAGATCCTCTTGTAGTTCTTGTGCATATGTAAGTATCCAATATGTGATCGGATAAGCAAAAGCTAGTGCAAAAGAAGCGAAAGTCAATATAATTAACTTTCCACTCTCTCTTTTAATAAATTTTGGAGGGCGCTTATAGAGTGTAAAGTTACAATCGTATTTTTCATCTTTTGGAAGAGTGGTGTATAGATGCATTAAAATATGGAGTTGATCAACATATTGTTCATTTGTTTCAAAACCATAATCAAAGTCAAATTCACTAGATTTGATATTAAGCTCAACTTCCAGCATCTCATGAAGTTTTGTTACAGTTTGCAGTTGTGTTCCAATATAAACATGCTCAAACTTTTCTATCTCAAAAGCTCTTTTCGCATAGGTTAAAATATCGTTAATATTTGCAAAGAGTTCTTTGTAGAGTCTAATGAAGAATTGTTTATAGTCACTATTGCTATCTCTCAAGTTCTCTTTTGAGAAAAAGTTTAAAAAATCATCATAGTCAACACGTTCACCATACAGTTCACAAAAACGCTCATGCATATCAAGAAAAGAGAATTTTATTGACTTGGTATAGACAAACTCTTTCTCTTCATATATAGTGATAAAAGCGTCATTTTCCTGAATATAAATAAAACAGTGTACGCCGTTGCTCTCAATAATCTCTTTTGCGTAAATAGATTTTATAAGTAAAGGAGCAGGTGTGATAACATCTATATATTTGATTTTTTCAACAGGGTGTAAAAAAGTATTTGTTATATCAAGAGGATCAACGATAAATACATGGAAGTGTCTGTTCTCTTCATCTAGAACATTGAAAGTTTCGATATACTGAATTTTATATTCGATAGCCTGATCGAGTGCTAATTCATCATACGCTTTGCTGTTTATTGCATCATATAAATCTTCATCAGGAATATTTTTACTAATCTCTATTTGAGCATTGATAAAGTCTTTTGTATTTAAGTATGAAATTACAAACTGTTCTTTAGCATATTCTGGAGATGATGTTTTACTTATAAAACTTGATATTCCACTAAAGTATGTCTCTTTATATGGATTAACTGATAGTACACTTGTAAATGATTGTTGTGTTGATGCACTCATTAATCATAATCCTATTTAAAATGAACCATTACCATGGAACAAAATTCGTTATTTTTATAAAACTCAACTCTAAATACTCTACTGCGTTTATCGACAGAGTATTTTTTATTTAAGTCTTTGTAAGATATATCTAGATCACTCTCGTTTTTTACGCCTCGTTTGTAATAGCCAATAACGTTAACACGACTATTATTACTTTTGCTAATTTTAAAATCGTCATTTATAAAAATTTCTGAAGCTTTAGGCACAAAAACTTTTTTTCCGTCAACTTCAAACGCATACTTTTGAGGGCAGTTTTTAGCCATTTTAAAATATTGCGGCTTTAGTCTGAGAACTAAATGGTTTGCTATATAAATGAAATAACTTCCCTTAATTTTTTTAACTCTGCCTAACGGATTAGAAAAGTTAAAGCTGTTATGAGTCGATTTTATCGGAATGTAGCTTAAAGATTTTTTTATATTGTTTAAATTTAACAAAATATTGTGATTTATTTTCAAAGTTCCATAATTTTTTATTATTTTTTCAATAGATTTTTTATTTAGTTTAAAGTCCCTTGTGTAGTTAATATCCATTATTTTCATATATTCTTCGATAGCAACAAGCTGATAAAAAACCTTTTGTGATACAGAAGATAAATTTTTACTTGTTTCAATTGCAAAAGCAGGTTTTAAATGTTGGATAGCAAAATATGTAAGAGATTGTTGCATATTTTTATCATTATCTCGCTTTGTATTTGTATTTTTAACATCAAAACTATGATGTTTTTCCAACAGTTTCTTATTAATATTATTTTTAACGGTTAATGCTATTTTATTTAAATCACAAAAGGGTCTGTCTTTTAAGAGTTTGCACTGATCGATTACACAAGTCTGCCCCCATGCTTGAGGATTATAGATATTTCCTAAACTTGTTTTTCTGTAAAATCCATGTCCATCATGCAAATTTAAAATGAGAGATACTTTTGGTGAGAGGATGATTTTTTTGATTTCATCAACTATTTTTTTATCTTTATCATTTTTTGAGATATGTGCAAATTTTCTGTTCATATCACCATGTACGCCACGTTTATATTTCAAAATACTCTCTGGATTAAGATTGGGAACAATCCATAGATTTTTAGAGAGTATCGTATAGTGTGTGGCTAAGATTGTCGGAGCATAGTATCCGCCTGGCTCATTTCCATGAATACCACCGATGACTAACAGTGTTGTATTTGAGTCAGGGTTCTCTTTTTTAATTAAATTTATTTTTGCCTGTAGGCTTAATATATAAAGAGCGATGAGTAAAACGATACTAAGTAGTTTCATGTCATCGCTCAGTAATTATTTTCATTTTTGAATTTTCTAATTTTACTATTAATGTTTTTTTACCGTTAAAGGTAAAACTATCGGACTTATAGAACTCTTTAAACATTATCTTAAAGGTGTCAGGATGCATTGGATAGGGTACAATATTCAGCTCTTTGAAAACAATAGATTTTGTCTCATTTTTAGCAAATATTCGTTTTTTATATCGTTTGAATCTGTCTATTTTCATTCCGTCATATCGGATGAAGTTTTGAGAATAAAAATTTAAGTAATCTTCTAGATTATTATATTTCCAAGCATATCTCCAGGCATATATTTGAGAGAGCAGGGTGGCAAGGTCTTGCTTTGAAACTTTTTTATAATTACATTGTTCGTTGATAATCAGAAGTGTTTTTTTAATATCAAGATTTTTGTTTAAACATTTAATATTTTTATTTCCAATGGCAATACATCCTTTTGTAAACTTGTCTCTCTCTTGGTGCAGAGGAAGTCCATGTATCCAGATGCCTTTGCCTGTTTTTCCTTTATATCTGTCATATATGTTTGGATAAGAGGTGACAAAAGCCAGAGGCCCGTAAAACTCATCCACATTGGAAATCTTTTTTACTAAATCATATACACCTACAGGTGTTTTTAAATCACCCTCTGTTTTCTTATCTCCTTTTACCTTTCCTGTAAATGCACTATAATCTTTGTGTAATTTGTATGTATTGTTTACATCTTTAATGTAGACTAAGAGATCAGATTCTGATTTGTTACATGTAAGAATATTTGTATATGTTTCGATATATCCAAATTTTGTATCAATTTTTTTGAGGTAGTTATTCCAATAAGAGCTCTCTGCAAGTCCTCTGTCAAGTTTTTTTTCCAAACCACTTATGCCATTAAGTCTGTATTGGGTAAGAAGGTCTGTTTGTGAAGCTAAAAGTATGTTTGTAAATCCGATAAAAAATAAAAATACAAAAATACGATATAGCTTATTTGGCATGGTCATAGCCTATCTCTTTAAGAAAATTCTTATCTTTTGTCCACCCTTTTTTGACACTTACCTGTAAATTTAAGTAAGCTTTTTTACCACTTAATCTCTCTATCTTCTCTCTTGCTGATTTTCCGATTCTTTTGACCGCTTCGCCACCTTTTCCTATAATAATACCTTTTTGGGACTCTTTTTCTATGATAATAGTTGCATATATACGGTCAATGCCATCCTCTTCATCAATGGAATCAATGATAACATCAGATTCATAAGGGACTTCATCACTGATATTTTCAAAGATTGCCTCACGAATAAAACCGGCATATATGTCACGTACAAGTTCACTTGTTAAATCTTCAGGATCATAGAGATAAGGAGATTCAGGAAGAAGTTTTGCAATAGTGTCTAGTAAATCTTTATGTCCGACTTTTCGAGGAATTGCAACGGGAATAAGTGCTTCAAAATGTTTGGCATATTTGTTATAAGAAGCAATGCGTTTAAAAAGTTTCTCTTGAGAAACCTGGTCAATTTTGCTAAGTACAATAATATGTTTTACTCTGGAATTATTTAGTTTTAAAAATTTTTCATAGTGTTCAGTCGAATCAGTAATAGGTGCCAAATAGACAATTAAATCACAATCACCCATCGCTTTTAATGCTTCATCAAGCATATATTGATTGAGCATTTTCTCTTTTTCATGCAGGCCTGGAGTATCAACGAAGATAATTTGCGCGTTGTCATGCATTACTATTGCGTTTGATCGTTTACGCGTAGCATTTGCTTTTTGGCTAACCATAGCAATTTTTTCACCTAGAAGTGAGTTCATAAGGGTACTTTTACCCGCATTAGGACGTCCAATAAGAGAAACAAAACCAGCTTTAGTCATCTATTTGCCTTTTTTAAATTATAGTATTATAAGATATATCTTGAGAGATCTTCATCTTCTACTGCACTGTCTAGTTTGTCATGTACAAGTTCAGCTGTGATTATATACTCTTTATTTTTATATTTATCAGCATTAAAGCTGACATCTTCAAGGATTCTTTCCAAAACTGTATGGAGTCGTCTCGCTCCAATATCTTCAGCAGTTTCATTTGCACGGTGTGATAGTTTTGCTATTGCTTTGACGGCTTCATCTTCAAAAATTAGCTCCATACCTTCTACACTAAGCAGCGCTTGATACTGCTTAAGTAAAGAGTTCTGCGTTTGAGTGAGTATCTTGTAGAGAGTATCTTCAGTTAAAGATTCAAGCTCAACACGAAGTGGAAATCTTCCCTGTAGTTCTGGAATTAAGTCACTTGGTTTACTTACATGAAATGCACCTGCAGCGATAAAAAGGATATGGTCAGTATTTATTGTTCCGTATTTCGTAGAGACACTGCTTCCCTCTACAATGGGAAGCAAATCTCGTTGTACACCCTCTTTTGACGGGTCATTTCTTCCCTGTGATTTTTCACTAAGTGCTATTTTGTCTATCTCGTCAAGAAATATGATACCACCGGTCTCTGCACGTTCAAGTGCTTCAGCCGTTACTCTCGTCATATCCAAAAGTTTTGAGCTTGCTTCTTGTCTGAGCAGTACTTTGGCATCTTTTACAGTAAGCTCTTTTTTATTGTCTTCTTTGTTAATAGTTGCAAAAACCTTAGAAAAGCTCTCTTGCACCTTTGCCATTTCAGGAGGAAGATTTGTATCGTTAAATTCTACATTGAGTTTTTCTATCTCAAGCTCAATGACCTTATCGTCCATCTCTCCAGCTTCAACCCGTTTTTCAGTTGCTTCAAGTAGTCTTTGATAATCATCTTTTTTACTTTCACTTGCCCCTGACGGAAGAGGGGGAACGAGCTTTTCAGTGATTTTATTGATGATGTAGTTTTCAATTTTCTCTTTATTGGCTTCTTCTTGCTCCGCTTTTACAATACTGATGGAGTTGACAACAAGATCTCGTATCATTGACTCTACATCACGACCTACAAAACCGACCTCTGTATATTTTGATGCTTCAACTTTGATAAAAGGGACTTTCATCATTTTTGCCAAGCGGCGGGAAATCTCAGTCTTTCCAACACCTGTTGAACCAATCATCAAAATATTTTTAGGAGTGATTTCGCTTTTGAGTTCATCATCAAGCTGCATCCTTCTGTACCTTGTACGCAGAGCTAACGCAATAGTCTTTTTTGCATCTTTTTGTGCGATAACATATTTGTCCAAATACTCTACTATCTCTTTAGGTGTTAAATCCATTAACTCTCTTCCTCTAGCATTAAAGTTTTGATGTTATGGTTGGTATAGATACATAAATCTGCGGCAATATGAAGAGACTCTTTTACTAGTTCTTCTTCATTTAATGTAGCATGCTTTTTGAGTGCACGAGCAGCAGAGATTGCAAAGTTTCCACCACTTCCGATAGATGCTATTTGACCATCTTCAGGCTCAACAACATCACCGTTTCCTGTAAGAATGAAGATATGATTATTATTAAGTACGATCATCATTGCTTCAAGACGGCGAAGTACTTTGTCTTTGCGCCAAGCTTTAGAAAACTCAACAACGGACTTTAACAAATCCCCTTTTTTATTTTCTAAAAATTCTTCGAACATATCAAAAAGATTAAAAGCATCTGCAGTACTTCCGGCAAAACCTGCTAAGATTTTACCGTGATGCAGTGTACGAATTTTTGTTGCATTACCTTTTAGAACACTGTCCCCAAAAGTAACCTGACCATCACCGCCGATGACAGCTCTGTTTTTGCCTTTGTAGGCTAGTATAGTAGTAGCATCAAACATAAAGTACTATTCTCCTTGAACATCCACGTGAAGTGTCGCGTGAATACCATGACCAAGCTTAAGATCCAAATCATGCTCACCAATAGTTTTAATGGCAGTTTTGTCAATAATATGCTTTTTATCTACTTCTATGTTGTGCTGCTCTTTAAGTGCTTTTACAACTTCTTCTTTTGTGATAGCACCAAAGAGATGACCGTTGTCTCCAACTTTTTTTGTGATGATGATCTCTGCTTTTTCAAGCTTTTTTGCAGCATCTTTAAACGCAGCTATCTCATCTGCAAGCTCTTTTGCTTTTTGAGCTTCCTCAGCGGCATGTTGCTCTAAAACTTCTGGTGTAGCATGTTTGGCAAAACCCTTTCCGATTAAAAAGTTTTTACCATATCCGTCTTTTACCTCTTTTACTTCACCAGCTTTACCAAGACTTTTTACATCTTTTATAAGTAGTACTTTCATAAAAATTTATCCTCAAATGTATTTTGACTATCTTTCTATTTCACCCGGATAAGAGACTATACCGTTTGTAAAGTTTCCTATTTTTGTATAACCGTTATCTGTTAAAATTCTTGCTACATGAGCAGAACGGCTACCAACATGACAATAAAGAATAATGTTTTCATCTTTACCTAGTTTAGTCTCTTCCCAAGTTTGGAAAAATGAACTTGTTGGTACAAGTTTATCAGCACCTTTGATGTGACCCATTTGCCACTCCATATGTTCACGAACATCAACAAGTGTAAATTTCACCATGCCAAGTTCACGTGCTTCTAAAAGAGAGATAAGTTCGTCACCATCTAGTTCACTTTTGTTAACAAGCATTTCACACTCTTCTTTGCTTAGGCCGCGTGAATGGGTGTGAGCCACTTCTTCCATGCCTAATTCAACTCTTTTTTTTTCTGCAAATTCAGGTGTACAGAAGATTCCACAGTGACATACACCTTCTTCAGGGATCTCTTTTTCTATTGCCGGTTTACAAGGGCAGATTCTGTCATCTACTGATTTTGGTTTACCATTCTCTTCAACAACCATAAAACAAGGACAAAAACGTTTTTTGTACATCATTTTATTACGTGCAAGACCCATTTGCACACCCTCGTTTACATCTTCTTGTGGGTTATATACCCAACCAAACTGTGCATTTACTTTATCTGTAAATTTTATTGTTTTTTCAAGTTCGGCTTGAAATTCGGGTGAGTTCATATCGATTTTTACAATACTCATATTATCTTCCTTTTAGTGTTTGTTCTTTCGTGCTTTACCTTCGATGATAAAACGCAGTGCATTAAGTTTAATAAAACCTTCGGCATCTTTTTGGTTATATACTTCATCTTCTTCAAAAGTTGAGTATTCTGGGTTGAAAAGTGACACATCTGAACTTCTTCCAACAACCATTATACTTCCTTTGTAGAGTTTCAATCTTACAGTTCCTTCAACAAACTCTTGTGTCTTATCAATTGCAGCTTGGAGCATTTCACGCTCTGGTGACCACCAAAAGCCATTGTAGATAAGTTTTGCATAGCGTGGCATCATCTCATCTTTAAGATGTGCTGCTTCACGATCTAGTGTAATTGATTCGATAGCACGATGAGCTTTTAACATAATAGTCCCACCCGGAGTTTCATAACATCCTCTAGCTTTCATTCCAACGAAACGGTTTTCTACGATGTCTACACGTCCTATCCCATGTTTTCCACCGATTTCATTTAGTGTTTTCAACATAGTTGCAGGGCTTAGTTCTTTGCCATTGAGTGCAATAGGGTCACCGTTTTTGTAAGTAAGTTCTATGTACTCAGGTTTGTCCGGAGCATTTTCTGGTGAAGAAGTCCACAGCCACATACTCTCTTCTGGTTCTGCTGCAGGATCTTCAAGTATACCGCCTTCATAAGAGATATGGAGTAGATTCGCATCCATTGAGTAAGGTGATTTTTTACCTTTTTTCTCTATCTGAATACCGTGTTGTGCGGCATATGATAGAAGTTTTTCACGAGAGTTTAAGTCCCATTCACGCCATGGAGCGATAATAGTCAATGTCGCATCTTGTCCAAGGTAACCCATCTCAAAACGAACTTGGTCATTTCCCTTACCTGTTGCACCGTGAGAAACACCGTCTGCACCTGTAAGTTTTGCGATTTCTGCTTGACGTTTTGCTATAAGTGGACGAGCGATAGAAGTACCAAGGAGATATTCACCTTCGTAAATTGTATTTGCTCTAAACATTGGAAATACAAAATCTTTTACAAACTCTTCACGTAGATCATCTATGAAGATATTTTCAGGTTTGATACCAAGCTCAAGTGCTTTTGCACGTGCTGGTTCTAACTCTTCTCCTTGTCCTAAATCTGCCGTAAAAGTTACAACTTCACACTTATATTCGTCTTGAAGCCATTTTAAAATAACACTAGTATCAAGTCCTCCAGAATAGGCTAATACTACTTTTTTAACACTTTTTTTCATGTACAAAACCCTCGATTATAAAAATTAACGCGATTATAACGAAATATATGTGAGAAGTTGCTTATAGGATAAAGTGTAAGGCGCGAAGATAAAGTTTAATGAAGGAAAGTGTATTCGTTACGAGTACACTTTTTAGCCCTTGGAATCAAAAAGAATTCCACTTACCTCTTGCATTTTTGGTAGAAAATCCTGTGCTTTTTCTGCAGGAAATCTACGAATCATTTTATTTGTTTTGGCTTCAATAACTGAGACATAAAAAATATCTTGCATATCAACCCCAAATTTTAAATTCGTACTTATCGGTGCGAGCGCATCATTGAGTTTTTTTACCAGGTCTTCAACTTTCTCTTTTGAGTCAAGTTTAGATGTACGACTTACGTCTTCTTGTTGCATCTCTTTTACAATATCATCCTGCTTCATTCTTGTTTGAGAAGAGTGCTGAACCTGCCCCGATTGTTCTTGTACTCTTCCTTGAGTCTCTGCAGCGCCTACTTGTGACTGTTGTTGTCTTGCAACATTTGCAATGCCATCCATGACATACTCCTTATTTAAAGTATAACGATTAACTTTACTATCGGCAAATTTTTTTTTTACTTTAGAAAAAAGGTAAAAATTTTTTTCTACGAGAATTTTATGATACTCTTTCGTTTATGAAAGAGTATATAACACTTCTTAAACAAGAGAGAGTTTTCCGTCGTCTCTCAACTATTCAGCTTATCTCCTATTTTGGTGCCTGGTTTAGCAATATCGCAATCTATACACTCTTACTGGATTTGGATGTTTCAGCGACTATTGTTGCCTTTGTAGCGATGTTGAACTTTTTAGCAGGTGTCATCCAGGCACCTCTGTCCGGGCCGATCATAGATAGAGTGCACCCTAAAAAATTGATGCTGAGTTTGATTTTGCTTGAAATCATTGCAACAGTTGCTTTGATTTTGGTAAATCAACTTTCAGATTTGTGGCTTTTATATCTGCTGGTATTTGTGAAAATGGCTGCAGCCTCTTTTTACTTTACAACTGAGATGTCGCTTTTACCAAAGATTCTCGCTGGAGAAAAGTTAAGAATTGCGAATGAACTACACTCTATAATCTGGTCTCTCTCTTATACTTTGGGAATGGCAGTGAGTGGATTTGTGGTCTACTGGTTTGGAATTAAAACCGCTTTTTTACTAGATGGATTGATGTTTATGGCTGCGTTTATACTTTTGTTTAGTATAGAAATAAGAGTTGAGATTTTAAAAATTGAAGAAAACATTATCACTATGATGCGAGATACTTTTGTATATCTTAAAAAAAATCCAAAGGCATTGCATCTTATGATTCTTCACTCTTTTGTTGGTTTGACTGCGTTTGATGCTTTAGTCGCATTAATGGTAGATAGGTACTATGCCACAATTGTCGCCACCTCTTTAGCTTTGGGACTTTTACACTCAGCACGGGCAATCGGCTTGGTCATCGGACCGGTTGTTATTGGAAAATGGATAAACAATCAAAAACTTGTCTATATATTTACAGCACAGGGGTTAGCTGTCTGGTTATGGGCGTACTTGATGCATGATTTTTATCTCTCTTTGTTCGCAAGTATCATTGTTGGTCTTTTTACGACTACACTATGGTCATACAGTTATACGTTGTTGCAAAAAAATATAGATGCCAAGTATTATGGTCGAATCGTGGCTTATAATGATATGCTTTTTCTATCTTCGGCTGCGTTTACCTCCTATATGATTGGATTTTTGGCAACGCACTCTTTCTCTTTGGAGGAGATAACGGTTATAATTGGATGTGGATTTCTTATTGGAGCAATCTACTACAGATATATTTTAAAAACGCAACATATTGAAGAGATTTCATAAGTTAAGGACAAGAATGGTATATAAATCTAAAGATGGTGATATAAGTTTGGAAAATCTCACACGGCTTTATGGAGCTGTAGTGATTGATATGCAGGGTGAAGTGGCTGAAATGAGTCTGGAATGGTTTGATCTGTATGGGGAGAAGGTTGCATTTAAAGCCTTTGTGCTTGTTTTTGACTATACTCCGCCGGGTGAGAATGTGAGAAATAAAAAAGTACTTGAATTTGAGACAAAAGAGGAACTTCTAAACGCAATGGGCGAGGTAGCACAATTTTTTCAAAAGTAATATCAACGGATACAAAAAAAGTAATCTCACTTGCGTTTCCCGCAGCTTTGAAACATCTTGTAGATATACTGCAGGTGCTCATAGATATGCTTATGGTCGGGACACTCAGTGTCGCAGCACTTGCTGCTGTAGGTATGAGTATGCAGTTTATGATGATAGTCAATGTTTTGATGACACTCTTTGTCGTAGGGGGCAATGCGCTTATCTCCCGTTTCATAGGTCAGGGAAGAAAAAAAAGAGCTTCGGCACTGCTTTTTTCTCTTGTACTGCTTGCTATTTCACTTGGGGTAGTTGTCAGCATCATCGGTTATTTTGGAGCGTACCATTTTTATGAATGGATGGGTGCTACACCTGCCGTCGTTCAAGAGGGCGGGACATATTTTCGTGTTATCTCTTTGGGAATTATTGTCATTTTCTTAGATACACTGCTTTACAATGCACTCTCTGCAGCAGGAGATACAAAAAGTTCACTCTACATAAAACTCGCTTCAGCAGGACTCAATGCCTTTTTAAATTATGTTTTGATTTTTGGTCATTTTGGATTTGATCCGATGGGAATAGAGGGGGCGGCGATTGCGACAGTTATCGCTTATGGGTTTAATAATGTTGCTTATTATATTTTGATTAAAAAGTTAAACTCAAAGTTGGATTTTTTCCCGATTATTCGTATAAAAGATGTGAAAAGAGTGCTCAAGGTCGGTTATGCTGCAGCGATAGACAGAGGTGTTTCAAGTCTGAGCTTCCTCTTTTTTGTCTCTATCATCACTGCGTATGGGACAGCAGAACTTGCCGGGTACCAAGTGGGACTCAGAGTTGAGGGTATTGCGTTTATGCCGGGCTTTGGTTTTGCTATCGCCTCTATGGCTTTGGTAGGGCAGAATATCGGTGCTAAAAATTTTGATAAAGCATACAATATGGGCATAATCAGCGGACGAATAGCATACACTTTTATGGGGAGTGTCGGACTGATCATGATACTTTTTCCGGAGTATCTGGTGCACTTTTTTACTAAAGATGAACTGACGATCGCTGTGGCTTCGAAGTATCTTATCTTGGTCGGACTTGCACAAATTCCTTTGGCTATCATGTTTGTCTACTCTGCATCTCTAAGAGGGGCGGGAGCGACAAAAACAACGCTGAAGGTAAATCTTGTCTCCCTTTGGATATTTCGTCTTATTCCCTCTTATATAGCCTATAAAATGGGGTATGGAATTATTGTTATTTTTGCGATTATGAACTTGGAGACACTCATAAAAGGTACGATCTACTGGTACATCTACTCTAAAAGAGAGTGGCTCCATACAAAGGTTTAAACTTTTGTATGGTTCTGCAGTGTTGTAGGGATGCTGTTTCCTCTTGCCTGCAGAGTGAGTGCCTGAGGATATTTTTTGTAGTGTTCTCGTACGACCTGTGCTAGTCTCTCTTTTGCAGGGATGTCAACAGCTCCTCCACTACCCACTGCGTTTAAAATAGCCTCCACCAACTCATTTTGCGGTTTTTCAACCTTTTCAATCCATGACTTTAGAAGCTCTTTGTTAATGTGTGAAGGTAAGGAACCCATGATGCCTACATCATTTTGATCGTGTACCATCAACCCTGCTGTTGTTCCTCTGTCAAGTGTGAGAACCTGAAAGAGATAAAGGGTGTGGTAGGCAAGTTGTGCCTCTTGTTGCTCTTTTGTAATGTTTTGGCGTTTTAAAAGAGCATTGTGAATGATCTCAATATAGCTGTCGATGATACCTTGAGTGAAACTCTGTGCAAAGGCAAAATCTGCCTCGCTATCATCAGTGTTGAAGTTCTCAAGATAGAAGTGTGAGATACCTCTTGTACGACTAAGAGCAGGAATATTAAAATACTTGTCTCCCTGTTTCGCTCCCTCTTCATAGTACTTTTGAGCAAGTTCTTGTAAGGCAGTATCGAATGTTTTTCTGTCATCTTCGTCATTGATACTTGGATTCAGATCAGCCATAATGCGCCAGTAGTTTTTGCCGTTACGCAACTCTGTTAAGCTCGTATGAATATGTATGGATGGAACATTTGGATTTTTTGGGTGGATGATGGTTGAGATGGCTGTTGCTGATTTGAGGTTTTTTTGAGCCATATCATCATAATGAACCTGTGAAATATTTACACTTGCAGTATTGAAAAGTTTTTTATCACGTGCTTCAAATCTACTACCGCCTCCATGTTTCCCTTCATCTTTCAGCCACGATATCTCTTCAAACTTTTTTTCTTCGCCAAACTCTGTTGCCAAAGCATCAAGCTTATCTACAAAATGCTTTTGTAAATTTCCTACAAGCGCATAGGCTTTTTGGGCATCTTGGGAGCTTGCCATTATCATATTCATCATATATCTCTTTTGTTTTTTTCTTATTTTAGCAAGTTTAAGATAAAATCGCATTATGAATAGACAAGAGTATATAAACGCAGTAGAAAAATTAAATCTTTGGGCAT
>CAZCMR010000022.1:0-28910 GCA_964499805.1 uncultured Sulfurimonas sp. | reverse complement strand
TGATATAATATAGCACTTAAGAGCTAATGAGGTGATTTTTGACTTTCATATATAGAGAACATGCAATTCAAAGAATGTTTGAAAGAGATATTTTTGAGATTGATGTCGAAAATACTATAAAAGATGGTGAAATCATAGAAGAGTATATTGATGATAAGCCATATCCGTCATTTTTAGTTTTAGGGCTAAATGGTAAACCTCTTCATGTTGTTTTTGCGAAAAATCATGAAGAAAATGAAATTATAATTATTACTGCATATTATCCAGATAAAGAGAAATGGAGTGATGATTACAAAAGAAGGATTGACAAATGAAATGTATGATTTGTAAACATGGAGAAACAAAACAAGGCACAACAACAGTAACTTTAGAAAAAGGTAGTTCTACTATCGTATTCAAAGAAGTTCCTGCTCAAATTTGTGATAATTGTGGAGAAAAATATATTGATGAAACTACAACAAAAGAACTACTCAAAAAAGCAAGAGAAATTGTAAAAAATGGTGTAGAAATTGATATAAGAAAGTATGAGATAGCAGCATAAATTTGCTAACAAAACATCGTAGCCAATAAAAGACCGTTAGGGCATTTATTGGCTAAATATAATGTCCCCTAAAATCTAAGACAACAATTCAGTAAGATTTATTTTCAAAAAATTAAAAAAAATCATAACTGAAGAAATATAACTTTCACACACTATATACCAAAAAAATAATCTGCTATAATAATAAAAACAGATAAAAGGCTTACTATGTCTACACCTCTCATTATTCTCATCGTTGTAGCTATCATCATTATTCTTATGTACAACTCACTTGTTGCGAAGAAAAATCAAGTGGACAATATCTTTGCGAGTGTCGATACACAGTTAAAGAAGCGTTATGACCTCATCCCCAACCTTGTTGCTTCTGTAAGCAAGTACATGGATCACGAGAAGTCCATCCTTGAAGATGTGACAAAACTGCGTGCCGAGGCAAACAAGCCCAACATATCAGATGAGCACAAAATGGCGCTTGACAAGAAGATGAGTGCAGCGCTTGGCTCTATCATGGTCGCTGTTGAGGATTACCCAGAGCTTAAAGCAAATGAAAACGTTATGCATCTGCAGCACTCACTCAATGAGATAGAAGCTCAAATTGCCGCAGCCCGCCGTGCTTACAACCAAGCTGTGACCGACTACAACAATGCCCTTGAGCAGATACCGACAAATATACTTGCAAATATGATGAACTACAAACCTAAAAAAGTATTTGAGATAGATGAGAGTGAAAGAAAAAATGTCAATGTCAAAGAGCTTTTTAACGCCTAAAGCACGATCTTAGATGAAATCAATAAGCCAGCTGACAGACTTCTACTACAAAACGCTCTACCCTGTTTTACAGGAGCTGGAGCAAGAGAGAGAAACCCTTAAAAAAAAGATAATCAAACTTGCTGTGATCTATGCACTCTTCACTTCGTTTATAGGGTATTATATCTTCAAATACAGCCATGGAGAGATAGAGATCTTTCTCTTTTTTCTCTTTGCTGCGTTTACTTTGGGAGCCATCTTATACAAGTACATCATAAAAGAGTACAAAAGCGACTTCAAGGAGAAGATCATCGCTCCACTCATACACGAGCTTGATGAAAATCTTGACTACTTCCCACAACTCCACGTCCAAGAGGGTTATTTCACCCGTTCAAGGCTTTTTACTTCAAGACCTGACAGAGTAAGCGGAAATGACTACATACGGGGTAAAATCGATGGTGTTCCCATAGAGTTTTCAGACTTACATGCTGAGAAAAGGCACAAAGACAGTAAAGGCAGAACAACATGGAGCACTATCTTTCAAGGACTTTTTATTGTCAGTGAGTTTAACAAACACTTCAAGTCTCAAACAGTCGTTCTCCCTGACCGTGCCCAGCGTACTTTTGGTGACTTTATCGGAAACTGGCTGCAGGCGAACAATTTTTCGAGAAATGAACTTGTCAAGATGGACAACCCTGCGTTTGAAAAAGAGTTTGTGGTCTACTCAAACGATCAGGTCGAAGCACGATACATTCTCACCCATACCATGATGCAAAAACTGCTCAACTACAAAAAACAGACAAAACACCCTCTCTATATCTCTTTTATCGGTGGAAGTATCTATCTTGCCATTGAGTATAACAAAGATCTTTTTGAGGCATCTGTGTTTCATTCACTTTTAAAGTATAAAATAGCGATGGAGTATTTAAAAACACTGCACTTGGCTGTTGGTGTGATTGAAGAGTTAAAACTAAACCAAAAACTGTGGAGTAAATTATGAGAGTAAAATTTTTAGCGCTAGCACTACTTGCTGCGATAAACCTGTATGCGATAAATATCAATGAAAAACCTAAAGAGGTTACAATAGACGGGGAGAACGGCGGACTTGTAAAAGACGGTAAAGCATGGAATTCAAATATGTTAAAAGAGAAGGTCTATGTTGTTTTTTATGTTGATCCCGATGAAAAAGATGTCAATGAAGAGTTCTCCCAAGCACTCAAAGCAAAAGATTATAGGAGCAGAGGTGAGTTTGGAAGTATGGCCATCATTAATATGGCAGCTACATGGAAGCCAAATTTTGCCATCAATATTATCTTAAAGGGAAAACAAAAAGAATTTCCAAAGACCATCTATGTAAAAGATAAGAACAAAGTGCTGGTAAAAGAGTGGGGAGTTGGTGATGATGCATCGAACATTCTGATTTTTTCAAAAGATGGTACACTGCTCTTTTACAAATCTGGGAAAATGAGCCAAAAAGATACGCAAAAAGCATTTAGTATCATAGAGGCAAACTTATAAAATGAATGAAGAGACAAGTATACTCACACTCAGTATAAAAGACCTTTTTACTAAAAAGATGATTGCATATTCGATTATGCCATTCATCATAAGTATGATAGTTCTCTACATCCTTTTTTTCATCGTAGCAGGACTTGGAGTAGACCAGCTCACTACTATGGATATTCAGACTACACAAACCACCATCGAAAATGGAGTACCTCATACGGAAAGCTTTCAGGCAACACTGCAAAACACAGGAATTATCAAATTTTTAATGAGCAGTGCCTTAACATCATGGATAGCAAGCTTTTTTGTCTATACTATCGGTGGTTTTTTTGTTCTATATGCCTCTATTTTTGTCGCTCTTTTGGTGATTGGATTTCTTACACATAATATTTTGACCGAAATAAAGTACAGACACTATCCAGATGTGGAGATGATAGGACACTCAAACGCAGTAGAAGGAATATTTTTAACACTCAAATGGATAGCGGTTATGGTAATACTTTTTTTGGTATTTATACCTCTGTATTTTATCCCTTTGGTCAATATTATTGCATTTAACTTTCCTTTGTACTACTTTTTTCATAAAATGATGACCTATGATGTTGCATCAAGCATCTGTACAAAAGAAGAGGCACAAAAGATTAAATTTTTTCATGGAAGCACACTAAGATTAAAAACATTGGGACTATATCTTCTCTCTCTTATCCCTTTTGTTATCTTTTTTGCATCTGTGTTTTATGTCATCTACTTGGGACACAGTTACTTTATTGAGGTTAGAAAGCTTAGAGAGACTCTTTAAGCTTAAGCTCTTTGTTACTTTTATGCTCATTTTTACTCTTTCAGAAATTTTTTATATCACAATATCTTTTAAAAAAAATATATATGTTATTATGTGTTAAACAAAATTATTTCTTAAAGGAGAAATCATGAAAGCAATATTCGCAACGATGCTTGTGTTGGCTTCACTTTTGACAGGTTGTTACAACTCATCCAAAAATGATGATACAGTTACAAGCGGTCAAAGTAGTATCACTACAAAAGAAGCTGCTGCTCATGCTGTAGCTTTAGTGAGAAGTATGCGGGTAGATCTCGTATCACAGGGAACTGCATTAACCGTAGATCCACAACAGACAGTTCAAAGCTCAATAACTACAAGCTACCCTATCAGCTATAGTAAACATAGAGATTGTAATGTCAGCGGTACTGCAGATACTGTTGGAGAAAAAATTTCAGATACTGAGTACAATGCGACAAACTCTTTTGATGCATGCCAGCAGATTCCTGGAATTATAGTAGATGGCGACAATCATGTTTATGCACAGCTACATGGCGACAATTTATATGCCGAATTAACAGATAACGCAGTAAATGTGACAATGGGTGCTTTAGATATCTCCATTCATTCTGATATCAAGTTCTACTCTGACAAAGATTTTAACTCTAGTAGCGTAGTTCTTGATGGAAATGTTTCTCTCGCTGAAAATTCAAATACATACGACGCTATATTTCACGACTTTAACGTAACACTCAACACTCAACAGAAAAATATGCAAATGAACGGAAATGTTGAGATTTTTGCATGTGGCAAAGAGAACTTTGATATACAAACTCTCCAACCAATCACTACAGCAGCAAATGGTACCTTCACAGCTGGAAAACTTAAAATTAATGGCGCTATATTTGATTATAATGCAGATAAAAGCGTATCTGTTACTTTAGCAGATGGTACACAATACAGACTTCCACAAGGTATGGATGTTATCTGTACTTTAGACAGTGGATCAATACTCATTGGTTCAACAAGAGATGCTGTTACTCATAACTTTTTAAAAGATGTTAATATTTCAGCAACTATAAACACTACTCCTCAAGGTGTTTACAAAGTACAATCTGATGCAAATGGAAACTTTAAATTTAAAGACTTGGTAGAGGGGAACTACACACTTAATTTTGTTAAAAATGGATACATCCCTTCAAGCGCAGGGTTTAATGTCGGTAGAAACGTTCAACAAAATTTTGGTTTGATTGATTTGGTGCCTCTTGCACAAGCGGATCAAAATGTCACCTTCTCTGGAGTTGTAAAACATGCACAGGACGGTTCTACCGTTTCTGACGTAACAATAGTAATCCATGAAGGTCATAACAGCCCGACAGGAACTGTAATTGCAACAATCAATTCAGATGCAAATGGAGCATTTTCATTTGAACTTCCAACTGGTAACTACACAGTAGAAATGAGTAAAAATGGTTTTATAACATCGACAAGTACCTCCATATCACTCTCAAGCGATTTATATCAAGAGCTTACAATTACTCCTGTAATCACAGCCAGTGAAGCTAGTATTGTTCTTACATGGGGAGACGAACCACAAGATTTAGATTCACATTTGATTAAAAAAGATAAGTATGAAATTTACTGGGATAACCAAAGTATATCACTACCAACAGGGGAAACAGCCAGTCTAGATACGGATGATACAGACGGCTATGGTCCTGAAACAATCTCTTTGGACAACCTTGATGATACGACTATTTATACTTATTATGTATATAATTATAGTGATGAAAGTCCTATCTCTACATCAAATGCTGTTGTTTCAGTAACTTTTGGTTCAGATACATTTACATTCCGTCCTCCAAATCAGAGTGGAAGAACATGGACTGTATTTACAATTGAAAATGGTACTCTTGTGCCTTGTACAGGAACTTGTATCCAATAATCTTCAAATTATTCTCTAGAGTTAGAATTTAAAATCTAACTCTAGGAGTTAATCCTTCTGCTTATCTTCCTCTTTCATAACCATTGATCTGTATGCTTCATCTTTAGCGACAAGCCCTGCTTCATAAAGAAACTGACTTGGCATAAAATTTTGTTTTTTGATTTTGTCATATTTGGCATAACTCAGATAAAGGATATCTTTTGCCCGTGTGACAGCGACATAAAAGAGACGTCTCTCCTCATCCAGACTTCCACCTCTTTGCATCAGCTTTCTATTTGGAAAACGTCCATCCATCAAATCCACAACATAAACTTCTTTGTACTCCAGACCTTTACTTGCATGAACACTTAAAAGATTTACACCCTCACCCTGCGTCAAATCAGATGAACCCAAAATCATTGCGTTTAGAAATCTCTCATGCTCGGAGTATGGTTTTGCAAGCTCTCGTAAAAGCAGCTCTTTTCTCGTTATACGACTCAAGGCCTCTGTTTTTTGCTTCTCATCCACAGAGCCGTCTTTAAGTGTTGCTCTTTTTGTTGCCAAGATATCGCTTATGTACTTGTAGAGTTCAGACTCGGCTATCTTTCTCACAATCGTTCGAGGCTGCTTGACCCCTTTGAGATCTCGAAAAAGCAGGTAAAAGTTATGTAAAAAAGTTGCAGACTCTTTTGTCAGTTTTGGATGTTTTAGTATCGGATTTTTCATAAACTTTGCTTCAAATCCAAGTTTTGCATATTTACCTACTGCACCAAGCTCCAAAAAATCATCAAAAAGACCAAGTTGATGGTTGAGCTTTCGCTTCTCAAAAGGATTTTTTATCGACTCATCAGGAGCATAAAGTCCATAAAACATACTTCCGTGCCCTAAACTCTTCAAAGCAACATAGAGCTCTTTTGCCATAGCACTTCCTATACCTCTGGCAAACTCAAAAAGGTGGATAAAAGACATCATATCCGACTCATTTACAAGTAAAGTGTACAAATCCAAAATTGCCTTCACTTCACGTGCATCAAAGAAGCTTGTACCACCCTTGCGTTTACAGGGAATGTCGAGCTCACGAAGCCCTACCTCAATGCCATCTGCAGAGGAGTTGTTACGAAAAATGACTGCTATCTCTTCTCTTGGTGTCTGCGTGTCCCGTATCATTGCCGCTATGGCATGATACTGATCAAAGAGTTCATCAAAGGCAAGCAGTTTTGGAGGCTGTGCATCATAGATGCGGGTCACTTCAAGCTTTTTAGGATAGATACGTTCATTGTGTTCTATCACCTTATTTGCCAAAGACAAGATAGGCACTGATGAGCGATAGTTTTTTGTCAGTGTATGGACAACGGCATCAGGGTACTTTTTCGTAAATGAACCAATGATGCCAATATCTGCACCATTAAACGCATAAATACTCTGGTCATAATCACCGACACAAAAGAGCGAGGGCGGGTTCATAGCATCTACGAGTGTACCTTGAAGAGCATTCGTATCTTGGTACTCATCAACAAGCACCTCTTTGTATCCAAGATTATCATCTTTACACATGGTACGAAAATTTAACAACAGGTCATTGAAGTTTAAAAAGCCGTACTCTTTTTTGAGCGCTTCAAACTCATCTACGATATCTGCATAGATCATCGCAAAAAGCTCATGCTCAGGGTAGTTTTCTACAAGCCAAGACTCAAAATCTTTCTCAAGCTCTGTGTTTTGATAAAAAGAGTACAAATCATAAAGATAATTTCCACCGTATGCCTGTACCTCAGCATCTATATGTCCAAATGAACGTTTCTCAAAAACAGAACGAAACAATGTCTTTAGCTCACGCTGTTGTTTCAAAACTACTCTTTTGTCTCTTTTTTTAAGCCATCTGTAACTCACCGCATGAAAAGTACCGGCATCTATCTTTTTAGCCACACCTGCACCAAAATACTCAGCAACGCGTGCCACCATCTCCGCTGCGGCCTTGTTCGTAAAGGTAAGCAGCAGTATCTCATTTGGCTCAATGCCATTACTTAAGAGATGCCCTATTCTCCCCACAATAGTGGATGTTTTACCTGTTCCGGCAGAAGCGATAATAAGGTTTTTACTCGCAACAGAAGTCGCTGCTGCATACTGCTCTTCATTTAATCGTGAAAGTGGCAAAAAAGGCTCTCCTGTGGCTGGATTTTTTAAGAGTGAGATTATACTTCTTTTATTATTAAAAATTCTCACTAAGAAGAAAAAAGAATAACAAACATTTATTTTTGTGATATAATCTTCTCATTAACAATTAGATGGAAAAATTAATGAGTACAGACGAAAAAAAACTGGAAATACTTTCAAATGAAGTTAAAAGTTCAATAGGGATGTTACCTATAGTTACGCCATCTCTTTATCGCTCTATTTTTGAAGAGTATGCAAAAAAAAATCATATTGAAATTGAAGATGAAAACAAACTGGCTGAGAACCTTCTAACGCAGCAGTGTTCAAAACTTACAACACTTCAAGACCAAACATATAAAAATGCCAACACTCTGAGCCAAAATACTTCAGAAGCGATAGAAGCGATAGAGAATAAAGATGATGAGACTTTAAAGCAAATACTCACAGAGACTAAAAAACTACGTGAAGAAGTTGATAAGCTGAGAGAATCACTCTATAAAGATGAACTTACCAATGCATTTAATCGTAAATGGGTTCATGACAAATGTCTCAAAGATCATACAAATACCTTCTCAGAAAATGGCACATTGGCTATTATTGATTTGAACTATTTTAAACAGGTTAATGACACGCATGGGCATATCATCGGAGATAAAGTTCTTATCTTTATTACAAATGAGCTAAAAAAAATCGGTTCTCCTGTAATTAGATATGGTGGAGATGAATTTATCCTCATATTTAAAGAAAATGTCCCTATTAAAAAAGCACATACAATATTAAATAAACTACGTGACTCTATACTTTCAAAAAAACTCAAAGCACACAGCGCTACATTTACTGTCAGTTTTTCATTTGGTATCACTGCGTTTAAAGATGGCGATCTACTCGAAACAGTGGTCGAACAAGCAGACAAAGATATGTATGAAGATAAAATCCAAATCAAAAAAAGAGTCACAGGCATCTAGCCTTCTCTTTTTTTAAAGCAAATCCTCACCTACTTTTAGGTATAATCGCGAAATTTTAAAAAAGAGAATTTCAAGGCGATACTATGTCAGAAAACAGATACAATCCACAAGAGACCGAAGATAAATACTACAAAATTTGGGAAGAACGCAAATATTTTGAAGTAGACGGCAACAAGAACATCCAAGAAGAGGATAAACACTTCGCTATTATGATGCCTCCTCCAAATGTTACAGGACGTCTTCACATCGGTCATGCACTCACTTTTACACTCCAAGATATCATCACTCGTTATAAACGTATGGATGGATACAAGACTCTTTGGCAGCCCGGAACCGACCATGCGGGAATCGCTACACAAAACGTCGTAGAGAAACAACTTCTTGCAGAAGGTACGACAAAAGAGGAGATAGGCCGTGAAGCATTTTTAAAACGTGCTTGGGAGTGGAAAGCAGAATCTGCAGGTATCATGACAGAACAACTCCGCAAGATGGGTGTATCCCCTGCATGGGAGCGTGAGCGTTTCACTATGGATGAGGGACTCCAAAAATCTGTAAAAGAGGCATTTGTTCATCTTTACAACGAGGGCTTAATCGTTCGTGGTAACTACATGGTAAACTGGTGTACACACGATGGCGCACTCTCAGACATCGAAGTAGAACACGAAGAAGAAGATGGTAAGTTCTACCATATGCTCTACCATTTTGCAGATGGCAGCGGCAGTGTTGAAGTTGCAACAACAAGACCTGAGACATACTTCGGAGATACTGCAGTAATGGTGCATCCTGATGATGAACGTTACAAGGATATCATCGGAAAAGAGGTTTTACTGCCACTTTTAGACAAAAAGATAAAGATCATCGCTGACTCTTATGTTGATATGGATTTTGGAACAGGTGTGGTAAAAGTAACACCTGCACATGACCAAAATGACTACGAAGTCGGAAAACGCCACGACTTAGAGTTCATCACGGTTTTTGATGAAAAAGGAATCCTAAACGACTATGCCGGTGAGTTTAAAGGTATGGAGAGACTTGAAGCAAGAGAACCTATTGTGCAGAGACTTCAAGAAGAGGGTTACATCGTCAAGATAGAAGACCATAAACACCAAGTAGGACACTGTTACCGCTGTAAAAATGTAGTAGAACCATACATCTCCAAACAGTGGTTCGTACGCAAAGAGGTAGCAGACAAGTCGATAGAGAAGACAAACGCAGGTGAAGCACAGTTCTTCCCTCCGCATTGGATAAACTCTTACAACTCTTGGATGGGTGAACTTCGTGACTGGTGTATCTCTCGTCAGCTTTGGTGGGGACATCAGATCCCTGTATTTTACTGTGATGATTGTGGACATGAGTTCGCTTCTCAAGAGGAGCATCCAGAAGCTTGTCCAAAATGTGCAAGCAAAAATTTCACTCAAGACCCTGATGTACTAGACACTTGGTTCAGCTCTGCTCTTTGGCCTTTCTCAACACTTGGCTGGGGTAATGGTGATACTGAGATGGACAGACTTTTTGAGTCTAACGACATGAAAGATTTTTATCCAAATACTCTGCTTATTACCGGTTTTGACATCCTTTTCTTCTGGGTTGCAAGAATGATGATGATGGGTGAACACTTCAACGGAGAACTGCCGTTCAATCACATCTATCTCCATGCACTCGTACGTGATGAGCATGGACAAAAAATGTCTAAATCAAAAGGAAATGTAATAGACCCTCTTGATATGGTGAACAAATACTCAGCGGACATACTGCGTTTCACTCTTGCCATCAGTGCAGCACAGGGACGTGACATCAGAATGAGTACAGAGAAACTTGAACTCAACCGTAACTTTACGAACAAACTCTACAATGCAAGCAAATACCTGCAAATGAATGTAGATACTTTCCCAGACCTTAGCGGTTTTTGTGTAGAGAGTGACCTTGGTCGTTACATGATGAGCCGTTTGAACTTTGCTACAAAAGAGGTACGTGACTACCTCGATGAGTACAAGTTCAATGATGCAGCACTTACAATGTACCGCTTCTTGTGGAATGAGTTCTGTGACTGGGGAATTGAACTCTCTAAAGCAGACAAAGGTGCCATCGTAGAGCTTGGTGCAATATTTAAAGAGGCGATGAAACTGCTCCACCCTTTCATGCCGTTCATCACAGAGCACCTTTACCACCAACTCAGCGGAACAACGCTCGAAGATGCTGAGTCTATAATGGTCAAAAAATTCCCTCATAAAATAAAACAACGTAAAGAGGAAGCAAAATTTGAGATCATCATGGATGCCATCGTATCTATCCGCCGTGCAAAAGTGCTTGTAGACTTGGCAAACCAAAAGATAGAAAAAGCATTTGTAAAGATAGACGGTATCTCTGAAAAAGACATCACAATGATGACACCATTCATCGCCAAACTTGCAAAGGTCGAGCACTTAGAGTTTACACAAGAGAAGATTCCAAACGCAGTAAGTGACATCGCGGACAAATGTGAGACATTTATCCCGACAGACTCCATCGACCTTACACCTATCATCAACAAGCTCACAAAACAGGATGAAAAACTCCAAAAAGAGATAGGAAAACTCAACGGAATGTTAAACAACGAACGCTTCGTAGCAAATGCACCTGCAGATGTACTGGAGAAAAACCGTGCAGCACTCACAGATGCAGAAGCCAAACGTGAAAAAGTTTTAGAGCAACTAGCCTCACTTCAAAGCTAAAGAGCTTTTTTTTAATTCCCATTTTTTTAATGGGAATTCCTGAGTAAAACCCCAGAGGGTTTAGTAAGTTTATTTTACACTATTGATGTATTCTCCTTCAGTGCTTTTAAAGCATAATGAAAATCTTCATATATATCTTCATACGGAACAAGTTCTGGTATAAGCCCAATATTTTCAAGCATTGCTTGAGGTTGTTCTTGTATCTCTGTAATAATGACACGAATACCTTTTTTCTCCAATTCTAAAACAGCATCTTCAATGGCATACATACCACTTTGATCTATAATTGGCACATTTTCCATTCTTAAAATTACATATTCAACTTCAGGAAGATCTTGAATGATTGTTTTAAAGTGAGAAACAAATCCAAAAAAGATTGGTCCATCAAAATGTTGAATATAGATTTTCTTTTTAAGATCTTCTGGAATATCAGATTCATCTGGAATCACTCTCTCACAATTTGATAGCATGTTCCCAGTAGATTTTGCTTCTGCCAAATCTGCCATCTGTTTCATAAAAAGTAAAGAGGCAAGCACTAAACCAACACCTACTGCTTGAAGCAGATCTACAAAAACTGTAAGAATAAGCACAAGTATCATCACAACAGCATCAGCACGTGGTATATTTTTGATGTGTTTTAAGCCTTTATAGTCAATAATCCCTATTCCAACAGAAACTAAAATACCGGCAAGAACAGGAAGAGGAATAAGTTTGGCATATTCACCAGCACCAAGAAGAACTACTATTAACACTATAGAGTGAATCATTCCAGAGAGTTTTGTTCGTCCACCTGAACGGATATTAACAACAGTTCTCATTGTTGCACCAGCACCAGGAAGTCCTCCGATAATACCGGCAAAAGCATTCCCTATCCCTTGACCAATAAGCTCTTTATTTGAGTCATGTTGTGTTTTTGTCATGTTATCGGCAACAACAGAAGTTAAAAGTGAATCAATCGCACCAAGAGCTGCAAGAGTAAGTGCCGGAATTATGAGAACCATAGGGTGATGCCAGTCCATATTTAAAAGAGTATCAATATGCACATCAGGCAAGCCTTTTGGTATATCTCCAATCATTGGAACATTCAAAGCCATAACTGTTGATACTATCGATAAAACTATAAGTGCCACAAGGGTTGATGGAACCGCTTTTGTAACTTTTGGAAAAAGGTATATGATAACAAGTGTCGCAGCAGAGAGCATAAATGCTTGCAAGTTTATGCCATCTGCAATGGATCCAATATTTGCAAAAACATCCACAATAGTTCCTGGTGATTTCATTCCAAAAAATGGGAAAAACTGAAAAATGATAATGATAAAACCGATGCCGCTCATAAATCCGGAGACCACAGGGTATGGCATATATCTTATATATTGCCCTATACGAAACACTCCCATAAGTATAAGAAAAATACCAGCTAATACAAATGTAGCGACAATAGTTCCTATAGCAGCTTCAACTGATCCATATATAGCAATCTCCCCTGCAATAATTGCAGAAGATACTACCGTCATCGGTCCAGTTGGACCAGATATTTGCGTACTCGTTCCACCAAAAAGAGCTGCGAAAAAGCCAAGAGCTATAGCTCCATAGAATCCGGCAATCGCTCCCATTCCAGACTGAACACCAAAAGCAAGTGCCAAAGGAAGAGCTACAACTGCAGCTGTAATTCCACCAAAGATATCCCCTTTAAGAGTTTTTGGATTAAATAGATTTGTCATCGTTCTTCTCCTCCTCTTGCGATTTTAATGGGGAAAGAGGTTTATATGTCGATTCATCTGGGTCATAATACTCAATGTAGCCACTCTCTAAATCATATATCCAGCCATGAAGATGAAGTTTCCCCGCATCTACTGCCTCTTTAACATAAGGATACGTTAAAAGATTTTCTATCTGAAACACTACTGAAATTTTTTCAGCAAGCCGTAATATCTCCTCCTGTGTGGCATCCTTTGATGTTGCCAACAGTGCGGTCTCTTTTGCTTTTTTTCCAAGAGAAAGCCATTTTTTTGTATGTATAAATGGCTTTTCATCTACATCTGTAAAAAGTGTAGCAATAGCACCACAATGAGTATGCCCGCAAATAATGATCTCACTAACTTCTAATGCGGTAACTGCATACTCGATTCCAGCTGCCGTTGCGTGATAATCTTCATCTGGCTTATAAGGTGCTACAAAATTTCCAACATTTCGCAGTACAAATAATTCTCCAGGCGCTGTTTGTGTAATAAGATTTGGAACAACTCTTGAATCTGCACAGCCAATGAAAAGTGCTTTTGGATGTTGTCCGTTTGCTACCAAATCTAGTAGCTCAGCTTCATGTTTTTTGAAGTAACTTTTTTTAAAAATATCGTTTCCATTAAGGATGGTACTGTTTTTTACCATAGAAATCTCCTTCATAATAATAAATTTTGTAAATAATATTGATGTGTATTAGATAAAATTATGAAATAATAGGAGGCTTAAAAATAGTTATAGAGAGTTTAAAGGTGTTTTTTTTCTGCTTATAAAGATAATCAATGACTATATCTGAAGAAAAAATAGAGCAGATAGAAAAATTATTTGTAAATTCATCACTTTGATTCTTTTCTTTACTCTCTTTTTCACATTCTTCAAATGTATATTCAACAGTTTTTTCTGCATTACATCCGAACTCATGTACAAATATATTTATATCAACAACAGCGATGAAAAAAAGAGTAATAGCAACAAGTAGTATTTTTGCTCTTGTTGTCATCTGTTTCATCCTTTATCTCTTTTGAGTAATTTTAGCATATTTTTATAAATAACTTTAAAATTATATAATATTCCCTAACAATCTTTCAAATTTAAATCCTATTTAAAGAAACTTGTTCAAATATTTATAATGTTATCTAGTGAGAAGTATATAATTGAATTTTTTTGTGATATTAAATATAATACTACCCGAACACAAAGCTTCCCTTCACCACTCTTTAGCTATAATCGCGCAATTTTAAAAAGAGGTATTTTTCATTTGTTTGATATAAAAAAATATACATCTCCAAACATCAAAAATGATGTTCTGTCTGGTCTGGTTGTAGCTGTTGCTCTTGTTCCTGAAGCCATTGCGTTTAGTTTTATCGCTGGTGTGAGTCCTATCGTCGGACTTTATACTGCGTTTATCCTTGGGCTTATCACAGCGCTTATCGGTGGAAAACCGGGAATGATAAGCGGGGCAACTGGAAGTGTAGCAGTTGTCATCGTAGGACTTGTTCTTGAAGCAAACGCAAAGCTCACTGCCCTTGGTATGAGTGGTGATGAGCTCTATGTTCACATGCTCAACTACGTTTTACTAGCTACCATTCTTGCAGGTAGTATTCAAGTTCTTTTTGGTGTTTTAAGACTTGGAAAGTTCATCCGTCTTGTGCCGCAGCCTGCTCTTTACGGCTTTGTGAACGGTCTTGCCATCGTTATCGCAATGGCGCAGTTCAAGTTCTTTGAAGGTCAGGGAATGAGTATGTACATCATTGTTTTTATAACGATGCTCATCATGTACTTTCTACCAAAATACACAAAGGCCATTCCTTCAGGTCTTGTTGCCATAGTTCTACTGACACTTATCGTCTACTTTACAGGACTTGATACACTCACGGTCGGCTCACTTGCAAACCTCTCAGAGTTTCAAGGACAGCTTCCACACCTCATCATTCCAGACACACTCTTTAGTTTTGATGCTTTTGTCATGGTGCTGCCTTATGCCATTATCATGGCACTTGTCGGGCTTATCGAGTCACTTTTGACACTTGCTGTACTCGATGAGATGAGCGGAACACGCGGAAGCGGGAACCAGGAGTGTATCGCCCTTGGATGTGGAAATATCGCTTCAGGTTTCTTTGGAGGAATGGCAGGATGTGCGATGATAGGTCAGTCCATCATCAACTACACTTCCGGTGGTCTTGGACGTCTCTCATCATTTACTGCAGCAGTTGGGCTGCTTATCTTGGTTATCTCACTCACAGACGTGTTAAACGCAATTCCTGTAGGTGTTTTGGTAGGTATCATGTTCATGGTGAGTATCGGGACATTTGAGTGGTCAAGCTTCTCCCATCTCAAGCATATGCCGCGTGCAGATGTGTTTGTCATGGTCGTTGTAACGCTCATCACTGTTGTTGAGGATTTGGCAGTTGCAGTTATTGCAGGTGTTATCATCTCTGCACTTGTATTTGCATGGAAGCATGCTCGTATCTGGGCAAAAACACACATGGAAGCAGATGGCACAAAAGTCTACGAACTCGAAGGGCCTCTCTTTTTTGGTAGTGCTACAACATTTTCAGATAACTTCGAGATCCAAAGCGATCCTCCAAAAGTTGTTATCGACTTTAAAAATGCAAGAGTTTTAGACTTCTCAGGAGTTGAAGCTATCGACGCACTGGTCAAAAAATATGAAAAAGAGGGCAAACACCTTCTACTTCGGCACTTAAGCAACGACTGTAAAAAGATTCTTAAAAAGGCAGGTCCTCACTGTAGCTATGAAGAGGATGATCCAACCTATAAAGTAGCTATAGACTACTAAGACTACTTTATCTCAGATAGATAAAGTTCTCAGGTATTATTGACCTGTACTTAGGCATACTCTCACCTACATTTGCATTAATGTAGGTCGGGTCTGCCACAACATATCTTCTCCCTTTTACTTTAACACTGTCACCTGAAAGCGGTATATGGAGTGCTGTAGCGATATGGTTAGTATACTTCACACCGACAACACTGATGCCAAAGAGTTTTTTAACAAGAACAGCATAGAGTGTCGCTCTGTCTTCACAGTCAGATTTATCATAGTAGAGTGTCTCCTGTGCGAACATAACCTTCTCTTTGCCAAATTGCTCATCATCACGCTCATATCCAAACGCAGTCTGTACAAAACGCAGTATGAAGTTGATACCAAAGTTCATCTTCTTTCCATCAAGATATGGTTTTACACCCAAAGCAATATCTCTGTATGTCTGCTCCTGCAGAGGCGCATTAAAATATACCTCATAGCTGACCTGCGGATATGTTTTCATAAAATCTATAAGATTTTTGTTATAGTGATAAGAGACAGCATATTGTTTGCCTAAAAAAGAGAATTTTCTTATTTTGCTCTCATCTCTTTGTTCCAGTATCGGTAGTTTGTCCAGAGTAAAGTCCAGTGCCTTCACTGCGTTTGGATAGTTTTTGGAGTAAGTATAGATACTCCCCTTTTGTACATTTGCTGACAAAAGATAGTAAGATTTGGCATTGATAGTATATTTCGAGCTTGCATAAATGAGCTGTTTTGTACGGCTTAAAAGTAAGATATGCTCATCTTTTATCCCTACTTTTGTATCATAACCAAGTTTATTCAGCAAAAACCAGCTAAAAAGCTTTCTCTCATCCAGCTCAGAAAATGTTTTGTTGGCGATCTTTTGTACAAGCAGATACAAACCCCAGTCATTTAAGCCCAGTTTTTTACAAACATCTTTTATCTCATACAAAAGTGCATCAGAGTCACTTGAAGCAAAAACAGAAAAAGCGTTGATGATGCCGTCTCTGTTTTGTGGATAAAAACGTGCATTTTTTATCTTCATATCTACACTAAAGTGTAAAGACGAACCAAAATACTCAACCAAAGTACCCTTCTTTGTCACGACAAGAGGAGCTCTACTCTGCTCTTTTGGAGATTTGGCAATATTTAAGAAAATGTTCGGTCCACGGGATAGAACTTCTCTTTTGCTTGCCGGCAGTATGACTTTTGGTTTTGGTTCCTTATAGAGTGCAGGTGAAGTAAAAGCTTTGTACTCACTCCATTGTGATTTCAAGTATGATTCAAACGCAGTGTCTTTTTTATCTTTATACTCACTAAACGCAGCGTTTTGCACACGTTTAAAATCTGCAAAATCACCTGCGTTTGCAGAGCTAAACGCAGTAAGAATTAAAAGACTAAAAAGGCCAGACTGATTGAATGATTTTCGTTCCCCATCCCTGTTGTGTAGCACGGTCCATGTCTCCCTCAGTTTTATATAGTATCTTTGCATCACTCATTTGTGAAGAGTTGATGTTGTTGTTCTGGTCAATATCATACGGACGTATAACACCGCTTATCTGTACAAGCTGTTTTTGATCATCGATGAGTATCTCTCGTTTTCCAGATATAAAGTAGTTTCCATTTTTCAACACTTTGACAACTCTTGCCGAGACCGTTGTTGTAAAACTTGCATCTTTGACTGCACTCCCGCTTCCTTTGAAACTGTTTGTGGAATCTGCTGCAAAACCTATGTTCGTATAACCGTTAAGTCCACCCATCTGTGCCTGCACACCTGAGTTGGCTGCACCTGCATTTGAGAAGAGTCCACCGCCTAATTTTGTAGAGTCTGTTTTTGAGAGCTGTTTTGAACCTGTATTGGAACTCTTTGCCTGCTCAGAGATGACAACTGTCACGATATCATTGACATGCATCGCTTTATGGTCGGAAAAGAGAGGATTTTCTCCTTGACCAAATATGCTGCCACTAGAACTAAAATCTTGTCTATCCTCTTTTGCAGGCATCTGCTCAACATAAACAGGAGGCTCAAAATTGATTTCAGGGTCTGTTAAATTCGCAGTACATCCGCTAAGAACGATCATTCCCGCGAGAATTATAAAACTATAAGAGAGAAACTTCTTCATATATATCCAATTAAGTAGGCTAATTTTGATATAATACTAGCAAAATTAGTTCCATTAAATTTTATATATAAGGATACAAGAAATGTCATTAAGAGAAACTATCAATCAAGATGTAAAAAATGCTATGAAAGCAAAAGATTCAAAAAAAAGAGATGCACTGCGTTTACTTACAAGCGCTTTTAAGCAGATAGAAGTAGATGAGAGAAAAGAGCTTACAGACGAGGATGTCATTAAGATTATCCAAACGCAGGTCAAACGCAGAAACGATGCAGCTTCTCAATACAAAGATGCAGGTCGTGATGATCTGATGCAACAGGAACTTGATGAGATAGCATACTATGAGGTCTATCTTCCAAAACAACTTACAGATGAAGAGCTTACAGCAGAGCTTAAAGCTATCATCGAAAAAGTAGGAGCAACAACGCCAAAAGATATGGGTAAAGTTATGGGTGCAGCTTCAAAAGAGCTTGCAGGCCGTGCTGATGGCAAACGCATAAGCACTTGTGTGAAGTCCCTACTGGCTTAAAACCTACCAGTCATCCAAGACGAAGCCTTTTGGCTCGTCATCTTCTGTTTTTTTCACTTCGATATTTTCATTTATCTCAGGCTCTTGTATTTTTTGCACTTCAGGCTTACGCATCTGCTCTTCAAACTGCAGCTCCAAACCTTTGCTTGTCATGATAAATCCGTTCACATGAAGTTTTCCATCATGGATCTGCATATGATGCTCTTTACAAAGCGGTACGAGGTTGTGTCTGTTGTCTTTGTGAAAATGTCCGATAAAACCTGCAGCATCAGCCAGAGATTTTTGTGAAATATGATGCACATCCTCAGCTACTGCCCCACAGATGATACACTTGGTGACATAAAGCTCTTTGTTATATTTTGATTTTTTCTTTTTGACCAAAAGTTCAAGCTCATCATAATCATTTGCAAGTCTTTTTCGTATTGCGTTTGCATTCTCTAAAAACTCACTGTCCATATGCAAAGATTTTGCAAACTCAAGCCCATAAATACTGCTTCCGCTTCCCTGCTGCAAAACACGGTTAAAGATAAGCTTGTCACTCTCTTCATCATACTCAACACTCAAGTGTAGATCCACAACATTATCAAGCCGTGTTATCTCCGGCATCGTTGAGAGTTGATGCAGGTGTGTCGCAAAGAGAAACAGACAGCGTGTATCTGCGAGCTTTTGAATGGCTGAAGCTACGATCGCCACGCCAGAGAGTGTCTCTGTACCGTGACTTATCTCATCACCCAAGACCAAGGAGCGTGTTGTGGAACGGTTAAATATATTTTTAAGCTCCAACATCTCTACGGCAAAGGTAGAGAGCCCTTTTGCAAGGTTATCTTTGGAGACGATACGCGTAAAGATAGAGTCAAAAATACTAAACTTCATCACAGCCGCAGAGACAAAGAATCCTGACTGTGCCATAAGTACTGCAATGCCGATACTTTTCATCAAAGAGGACTTTCCACTTGAGTTGATACCATATAAAAGCACACCATTGATCTCATGTCCGTCATGAACACTCACATCAAGCATCACGGTCTTAGGGTGTGGCAGGTCCATATAGTCACGATTTCCCATTACTATGTCATTTGGTACGTAGAGCCCTCCTCTCTCCTGCACTTCGATAAGCGGATGACGCAGCTGCATTATCTGCATAAAGTTCTCATCTTTTTGTGCCTCGACTATCATAGGACGGGAGTGCTTGTACTCCTGTGCCACTTTCGATGAACTCACACCCACATCCAAATCAGCCACATAGTTGATAACACGACCAAAAAGCAGTGCATAACGTCGCTCAAACAGTGCCTGAAGCTGGATGTAGCGCTCTTTTACAAGTGTCACTATCTTACGACGGTTCTTCATAATATTATCGGAGAGCTTATCTGTAAACGCAGAGGTTATCTTGACATTGTTCGTCAGTTTTTTGACACTAAAATCAGCAAAATATTCACTCTTTTTAAACGCAGCCTCTATCAAGGAGTAGCGGTTTTTACTGATAGATATGTAGTAACCCTCTTTCTCCAACAGACCGAGTGTAACAACTTTTGTACTGCTCGCTGCGTTTGCCTCTTTTAGCAGTGCCTCGATCTTGCTCACAATATCATCAAACGCAAGAAGCATAACACTGTTCTCTTTGACAAGTGTATCTATGGTCTCATCCACACCACTCATAAGAAAGTTTTCATCGACCGTTGCGTTTGTAAATCTTCGTGATATATCCAAATCTATTGTTTTAGCAATATCTCGCAAAAACTCCTCTACTTCACTCTCATGAAAAGGGGTCTTTTGAATCTTGTACTTTTTGACATAGAGCATCAGCTCTTTTACACTGAGCATAGAGTCATACATATGATTCATCTCAAAAGGATGCAGTCGTCCGAGATTCAAGCGTCTTGCAAGCCTCTCAAGGTCATAAACACCACGCATCATCTCATCAAGATATCGTACATGAGAAGATACTCTCTCTATAAGATTATATCGACGTTCCAACTCTTCTGCTTCCATTATAGGATTTAAAAGTCTCTCTTTTAACAGACGTCGTCCTATTGCGGTCGCACTTTTATCAAGCATCTTTAAGAGTGTAAACTCTTTTCTGTCTTTTGAAATAATCCCCATCTGCTCCAAAGCATTGTTTCCAAGATACATAAAACGGCGATTATCGATTATTTTAGGCATCGACATCTTTTGTATGATGTGATAATCATGTTCTATAACAAAATTGATAAGAATTGCCAACGACTCTGTTATCATCGGACTGCGTTCCAAATCCAAGTGTTCTATGGGTGATAGCAGTGACTGTATCTGATAGACTTCTTTAAAAAGCTCATTTTGAAAATCAATCTTAACGCGCTTATTGTTTACAGCATAGTGGTAGTGTTCTGGAATTTCAAGATACTGCATCACATGACGCTGTTCATCTATGCCATCTAAAAATGTCACTACAACCTCACTGGTTCTGTTTACATTTAAAAGATTAAAAACCTCATCAAGAGCATAGGACGGATCTTCACTTGTTCCATGTGTTTCATAGAGCCATGTTTTTCCTGTTGTTACATCAATAGCCGAATATCCTACTGTATAGATATCTTTAAACTTGTCAATTAAAAGTGAAACGATGTAATTGTCATCATTATCGATGATATGTTCAAAGTTCGTTCCGGGTGAAACTATCTGAGATATATAACGGCTTATCTTTGGAGGATTGCCTTTTTGTTTTACGACAATGACCGTATATTTTTGCTCTGCGATAAGACGGCTGAGATAACGTTCAAAAGAGACAGCAGGAACACCTGCAAGCAGAGGATTTTTTTCTGAGTTTTCTATGATCTTTTTATTCTTTTTGGTAAGCTGAATATTCAGAAGTTCTGCTATCTCTTTGGCTTTACCTACCTGTTCATCGTCATTATTAACTTCATAGACCTCAAAAAACGTTCCAATTTCCATAAAAACTACAGTATCATTTCCATATTTTTGCTCAAAATGTCGCTGTAAATCAAAATAGATTTGCGTTAAAAGTTTATCTTTGTTATTTAATATTTTCTCTATATCTGAGGATAACATGCTGCTCTTTTATAATCTTTATTATTTATAAGATTATAACATAAGATTTCCATACAAAGAGCCTATTTTACATAAGAAATCATCATAATACTTATGTAAATGTCACAAATATTCGTTATAATATTTTTTAAAACTAAAATTTAGGTGAAGCTTCTTATGAAAAAATTATTACTTTTATCGTTATCACTTTTTGTATCGCTCCATGCAGAAAATATCAAAACCAGCTTACAAGAAGTGCTCTCAACTAACCCTGTTATACAAGAAAGGTTGCAAAATTATAATGCAACAAAAGAGGAGATAGCAAGTGCCGAGTCCGGATACTATCCTAAACTAGACCTGAACCTTGGTGCAGGCTATGAAAAAACGGAACGTTCTACTCAAAACAATACAAATACTAACAATTTAAATGTCTATCAAAATTCCTTGAAATATACTCAAAACCTTTTTAATGGATTATCTACTACATATCTTGTTAAAGAACAAGAGTATAAAACACTTGCTGCAGCTTACAGTTATATAGAAAAAGTAAACAGCACTTCATACAATTTTGTCAATGCCTACCTTGAAGTTATTAAAAACCGTGAACTGCTGGAAACAGCACAGCAAAATGTACAGATAAATGCAGATGTTTTAGAAAAAGTAAACAAACTCTATAAGTCCGGATTTACTACACTCTCAGAAGTTAATAAAATCGAATCTTCACTTGCATTGGCAAAATCAAATCTTGTAGTCCAGGAAAATACACTTTTGGATAAAGAATATGCTTTAGAACGAATTCTAGGTCGAAAGATAGATGTAAAAGCGTTAGAGAGTAATAACTTAAGGATAAAACTTCCAAAGACAAAGGAGGAGATACTCAATTATGCACTTGAGCATAATCCCTCATTATTGATAAGTGAATTTAACAAAAAAAGTGCACAGGCGACCAACAAAGAGAAGAAAGCCAACTACTACCCTAAAGTCGATATAGAGATATCCCAATCAATGAATAGCAATCTAAGTGGTATAGAGGGAGATAATAATACATTTCGGGCTATGGCCTATCTCTCCTACAATCTTTTTAATGGCTTTAGTGACAAACATGCCATAGCAAAAAGTCTCAGTCAGATAGAACAAGAAAATCAAAACAAATACAATACAAAGAGACAAATCATACAAACCATAAACAGTTCATGGAGTTCCCGTCAAAAACTGCAACAACAACTCGCTCATCTCAAAGCATACAATGATTTTTCCATTAAAACGTTAAGACTTTACAGAAAAGAGTATTCATTAGGGCAAAGATCTCTTTTAGACCTACTCGCTTCTCAAAATGATCTTATAAAATCTAAAGAACAGATCATAAATACAAACTACAGTATTATATATGCAGACTATAGACTTTTAGATGCTATGAGTATGCTGGTTACTTCTATCTTGGACAAAAATAACATTTATGCACAAGTTGGAATCAAAAAAGAAGGAAAAAAATAGATGTTTTTAACAAATGCCGAAAATCTAAGGATGGACTCTTTACTTGATTGTTTAGTACTTTTTACTAAACTTTATCATAAGCCTTTTTCTGCTGATGCATTGATAGACGGACTACCAATCGAACCCGGTGCAGAATCACCAGAACTCTTTTCTATCAATAATGCAAAAGGACTTTTTTCGCGTGCAGCAGCACGAGCGGGACTAAAGTCCTCCATCATCAGAAGACCACTTTCACAGATATCTTCATTGCAGCTTCCTATGATAATCTTGCTTTCAAACCAAAATGCCTGTATTTTAGATAGGTTCAGTGAAGATAAAAAGCAGGTTAAGATCATAATGCCGGCAGAAGAGCCTATTGAGCAGTGGGTTGATATCGAAGACCTTGAAGATGAATATATCGGCTATGGTTTTATGATAAAAAAGGCCTTTGAGTACAATGATGACAACCAAAGAACACTACACCTCAAACAAAAACATTGGTTTTGGAGTACCCTAAAACTCTCTGCAGGGATATACAAAGATGTTTTGTATGCTTCACTTTTAATTAACATCTTCGTATTAGCAACACCTCTTTTTACGATGAATGTTTATGACAGAGTTATTCCTAACAATGCTATTGAGACCCTCTGGGTTTTTGCTATCGGGGTGATTATCGTCTACCTTATTGATGCCTTTGCAAAACATTCGAGAAATTTTCTTCTTGAGAGTGCAGCAAAAAAAAGTGACATTATTATGTCATCAATTATCTTTGAAAAAGTGCTCTCACTGAAGATGGCAAACATTCCCCAGTCAGTCGGTTCTTTTGCAAGTAACATAAAAGATTTTGATAATATCAGAGGATTTTTGACAAACGCAACGATGGCTGTACTTATTGACCTGCCATTTTCCATCATCTTTCTTGTGACCATTGCTTACCTTGGAGGTATCATCGCTGTTATTCCTATGATAACGACTCTCTTTATTGTCGGGTATTCGCTTTTTATTACACGCCCTCTTAGAGAGAGTATAGAGTCTACACATGAAGCGAGTGCGAAAAAAAGTTCTATTCTTATTGAGGCACTCAGTAACATAGAGACCCTTAAAACACTTGGTGTCTTAAATCAGATACAGTGGAAATGGGAAGAATCAACCGGAGAGATTGCAAATAAAAGTCTTAAATCACGTCTTATGTCTGCATCAATTCCAACGATTACACAACTACTCATTCAGCTCAACACTGTCATAATAGTTGTTGTAGGTGTTTATAAAATACAAAGTTTTGAACTCTCAATGGGGGGACTAATCGCCATTGTTATCCTGACAGGAAGAGCATTGGCTCCACTTGGACAGATTGCTTCATTAATTACAAACTTTGAAGATGCAAAAACATCGTATGAGACTATCAACGGTATCATCGCACAGCCAAGTGAAAGACCCGAGGGCAAACAGTTTGTTCAAGCTCCTGAGTTTACTGGAAAAATTGAGTTTATCGATGTTACTTTCAGCTATCCTGAGGCAGATGTACCAGCTCTTAAAAATGTCTCTTTTACTATTAACAATGGCGAACATATCGCCATTATCGGGCGTATAGGTTCTGGAAAAAGTACCATCCAAAAACTTATACTAGGTCTATATGAACCAGATGCAGGACAGATTCTCATCGATGGTATCGACATCAACCAAATCGACCCGGGAGACTTAAGAAAACATATGAGTTATGTATCTCAAGACATTATGCTTTTCCGTGGAACGGTAAGAGAGAACATCACTTTTAGAGCATCACATGCGACAGATGGTGCGATGATACGTGCAGCGCAGATCAGTACAGCTGATGAGTTCATCAAAAAACATCCAAAAGGGTATGAAATGCCTGTAGGTGAGCGAGGTCAAGGAATGTCCGGAGGACAAAGACAAAGTATCGGAATCGCTCGTGCGATGCTTATAGAGACACCTATTGTTATGATGGATGAACCAAGTAATGCAATGGATCAGATAACAGAAGCAAAACTCTTGGCAAATCTTGAAAAAGCACTCAAAGGCAAAACTTCTATCATTGTTACACAAAAAATGAATATCTTAAAAATTGTCGATAGGGTTATGGTTATAAATGAAGGTAGAGTTATCATAGATGCACCAAAAGAAGAAGCCATACTAAAATTGCAAGCGGGAGGTTCTTCAAATGAAAACAAATAAACCAGTTGAGTATAACGAAAAAGATTATGAATTTATGAACTCTCTGAGTGCCGCACTCTTACAGCAGTCATCTTCTCGCATGAGCTTGATTTTAAAAATTTGGCTTGTAACAATAATAGCATTTATTCTTTGGGCTTCTTTTGCAGAGATAGACGAAGTAACAAGAGGAAACGGAAAAGTCATTCCCTATGGACAAAATCAAATAATTCAAAATCTTGAAGGCGGAATAGTAGAAGCAATCCTTGTAAGAGAGGGAGAAAAAGTTAAAAAAGGCGAAATACTGCTTAAAATAAATAATGCAAAATCACTCTCTAGCAGTCAAACGAATCAGATGAAATATACTGAACTTTATGCAAAAAGGCTGCGTTTGTATGCCGAGGCCAATGAAGTGCCTTTTCCTAAAATAAAAACAGAGGATCAAGAGCTTAAAAAACAGATAGAGTTGGCAAAAAGACTTTATGAATCTGATAGAATAGAGATGCTTGCAAAAGATGCAACTATAGTCAACCAAATCGAGCAGAGAAAACAAGAGCTTAAAGAGGCAAAAGCAAAAATAAAATCTCTACGAAAATCTTTAGAGTTCGTAACTGAAGAGATATCTATGATGGCACCTATGGTCAAAGAGGGCGTAAAGTCAAAAGTCGATTTTTTAAAGCTCAAACGTGAAGCAAATGGCATCCAAAATGATATAGAAGCAGCAGAGCTCTCTATTCCCCGCCTGCGTTCTGCGATAAGAGAGTATAGAAATAAACGTATCGAAGCTAAACAGGAGTACATCAATAAAAATAAAAAAGAGCTCAATGAAGTGACTGCAGAACTTCAACGCATAAAAACCCAACAGATAGAGTATACAGACCAGGTTAATAGAACAATGGTGAAATCCCCAGTTGATGGCATCGTACAAAAACTCTTTGTAAATACTGTCGGTGGCGTTGTAAAACCTGGGCAAGACCTCATTGAGATCGTACCGACAAACGAAAAACTCTATGTAGAGCTTAAAATCAAGCCGAGTGACATAGCATTTATCCATCCGGGAGCAGAAGCAATGATAAAAATTTCTGCCTACGATTTTGCTATTCACGGTGGTCTTAAAGGGAAAGTTGTTGATATCTCTCCGGATACCATTACAGATAAAAAAGACAACACATATTATCTTATTCATGTTGAGACACAGAAAAACTATCTCGGATCAAAAGAGCACCCTCTAAAAATCATTCCTGGTATGACAGCAAGTGCAGATATTGTTACCGGTAAGAAAACAGTTATGGAGTATATTTTAAAACCTATACTTAAATCAAAACAGTATGTATTTTCTGAGAGATAACATGAAGACAATATTTTTTAGTTCTGATATGAATATTATCAACGAATGGAAATCACGTCATGATGAAAAAGATGTACTAGAAGTAGCAGATTGTGAAACACTGTTAAAGGAAATAGAAAAACTTAAGGAGTATGTAATAGTGAGTGATTATGATTCTGTTTCACACAGTATCAATAAGATGCTCGCATCAAACACTCTACCAGACAAATTTATAGTTTTAGAAAGAGTTCCAGAAGTTATTACGGGAAAATCACTCATTTCCAAAGGCATTAAAGCATATGGAAATGCAAGAATGTTAAAAATTCACTACAAACAGATGCTTTCAACTGTAATAGAGGGGAAGATATGGACATATCCAGAACTCACCCTCGCTCTTGCCAAAGAGGCTAAACGCAGTAGTATCTCAGATGAAGCAGAAGAGTTGATAGAGCATCGCTTAACAGAAAAAGAGAAGGAAGTTGTCTATGCAATCCTTGAAGGTCTTACAAATGAAGCTATTGCCAATGAACTAGACATCACACAAAGAACTGTCAAAGCGCATATTGGTTCAATATTTACAAAACTCCACGTCAATGACAGGGTCTCTCTTATCTTACTGTTAAAATAGAGTATATTACTCTATTTTATCTGCTCTTATTCACCCAATCCAAAAACATTTGAAAGTGTATTAATATAATTGAAGTAGCCTGTAATAGCCACTGCTTCAAGTATCTGCTTTTCACTCCACCCTATATCTTTTAGAGAATCGACTTCCTCTTTTACAATCTTATAATTCTCTTTTCCTGCTGCTTTTATACAAAAATTTAAAAGTTTTTTTTCTTTTTCATCTGTATCAATAGCATCCACACCTTGTAAAATCTCTTCGATTTTCTCCTCAGATAGACCTAACATTTTAGCAATACCCTTATGCACATCAACACACATTTTACAGCCGTTTTCTTTCGATATCAACAAGGCTATCGCCTCTTTAATATCATATGAGAGTGTAGTCTCATCCAGAAGATACTTTTGTACCATCATATCTGTTGCAAAATAAACTTTATCATCTACTGCCAAAAGTTTAAATATATCACCTAGTTTTCCGGTCTTTTCTAAAATAGGTTTTGCCTTTTCTTGAATCTCCGGACTCATATCCTCAAATTCTACTAATTTAATATGTGCCATTTTTTTCCTTTATCTCTATTTTGTATCTCGTACGCAAACAATATAATTTTTTTCACACTTATCACTTGTTGATGTAAAACCATTTGAAGTATATATAACATAAGCATTTAAATCATCATTCATATCTTCATCAATGCTCCAGTAAAGGTTCTCACCTAAATTGGAAAACAGTGCTTTTACTTTTGAAGATTTTGCCAAACTTTGCAGCTCGTATTTTGAAGGCAAACGCCAATCATTAAAACCTGCAAACTCCATACTTTCACAATGAGACTTTGCCATTTTCCATATGTCAATTTTTTCACTTATCTCTACCCTGTCTTCCCACTGCAGGTGATTTTCCCGATCTATAACGCTCTTATCTGCTTGTACAATATTAAACAGCAGCGTTAGACACCAAAATATCTTTTTCATTTTCTATCCCTTTTACAGATATGATGTAACTTCTGTTGCAATTATATTCTCCCTCTGTGTAGTCTACGTGTAATAAAAAGTGTCAAGTTACACTTTACGTTTTAAATTATATGATATAATTCTTAATAAAATATAAATTAGGATTTCTAAGTGGAATATAAAATATCTGAAGTTGTAGCAAAAACCAACGTACCAAAATCTACAATCCTTTACTATATAAAAGAGGGACTGCTTCCTGAAGCAAATAAGCTAAAAACAAATGTACACAAATATAGTGATGAACATATCGAACTCATTAAATATATAAAATATATGCAAGAGAATATGGGTAGTTCTATTGGTGAGATTAAAACAGCATTACAAAATAAAAATAACTCTTTTTCAGGCTCTTATACTATGCTAGAGCCCTTAATGAATACACTAAGTAAAGAGCCGATACACTATCATAAATATACAAAATCTGACTTTCTAGAACATTTTGACCTTGACGAATCACTTTTAGAGAGACTTGAGAATGATGGGATAATTATTCCTATTCATCAAAACAGTTATACAAACAAAGATGCATCTATCATCAATTTAATAGAAAACTTTTTAGAAGTTGGTGTGGATTATAATATATTAAAAGAGTATGTAGCACAAGCAAAAATACTTGCAAAGCTAGAAAAGAAAATGCAACAAGAGTTATGTGCAATAAGAGATAAGGAAAACTTCTCGACACTGTGGAAAATTATGTTTGAAACACTTTTTAATGCAAAAGAGTATATCTTTAATCGTTCTACCTATAAAGTTCTGTATGATTCGTTAAAAGAGGAGCTAAAAAAATAGAG
>CAZCMR010000021.1:23464-29197 GCA_964499805.1 uncultured Sulfurimonas sp. | reverse complement strand
AACATCATCATAGTTAGAGATGATAACACCACACTCATAACCGTTACCAATCTCTTCAACATCATCTTTGAAGCGTTTAAGTGATACAAGTTCACCCTCATAAGTAACAACACCGTTACGGATAACACGAACAAGCCCACCACGAATAAGCTTACCATCCACAACAAGACAACCAGCAACCATACCTTTAGGTGCTTTGAACACATCACGTACTTCTGCTTGTCCTGTATTTTCTTCTGTCCATTTCGGAGCCATCATACCTGTAAGCATCATAGTAATATCATCAAGTAGTTGGTAGATGATAGAGTATGTTCTGATATCTACATTTCTCTGTTTTGCAAGAGCTTTGACTGAACCCGTCGGACGTACATTGAATCCAAGAAGAACACAGTTTTCACTATTTCCAACAAGTTCAACATCACTTTCAGTAATTCCACCGACACCACTAGAGATAATGTCAATTTTAACTTCATCGTTTCTGAGTTCACTGAGTGAACTTCTAATAGCTTCAAGTGAACCATGAACATCAGTTTTAAGTACAATTTTAAGAGATTTCAGTTTACCTTCTGCAATCATAGTCGTCATATCTTCCAAAGTTGACTTCGTCGATTTTGAAAGTTCTTTATTTCTCTCATACTCTTTACGCTTAAGCGCATACTCTTTTGCCTCTTTATCACTCTTCATTGCCATCAAAATTTCACCTGACGGTGGAACTTCATTAAGTCCTACTACAACCGCAGTATGTGATGGAGAAACCTCTTTTATCTGTTTACCCATATCGTTAATCAGCGCTTTAACACGACCGTAAGATGCACCACATACAACATAGTCACCGACTTTAAGTGTTCCGTTTTGAACGATTACCGTAGCAACCGGTCCGCGACCTTTTTCTAAAGATGATTCAACAACAGCAGCTTTTGCCGGTGCTTTTGGATTTGCTTTAAGTTCGAGAACTTCAGCAGTTAAAAGAATATTTTCAAGCAGATCATCGATTCCCATGCCAGTTTTTGCTGATACAGGAACAAATTCAACATCTCCACCCCAATCAACAGGAGAGATACCGTGTTCAGCCATTTGACCTTTAACAAGATCTGGGTTTGCAGTCTCTTTATCCATTTTATTTAGTGCTACAATAATAGGAGCGCCCGAATCTTTTGCAAGTTTAATAACTTCAAGAGTCTGTGGTTTCACACCATCATCTGCTGCAACAACAATAATAACAATATCTGTAATATCCGTACCACGTTGACGCATAGAGCTAAACGCAGCGTGACCCGGTGTATCGATAAATGTTATATCTTTACCATGTTGTGAAACTGTATAGGCACCAATATGCTGCGTGATACCACCTGCTTCACCTTCAGTAACTTTTGCTTTTCTAATAGAATCAAGAAGTGATGTTTTACCATGATCAACATGTCCCATAATAGTAATAACAGGAGGACGTTCAATCGCATCAGGATCTTCTTCTTTTGTCTCTTCAACATAATTAAATTCATCTTTAGGGTCAATAATAGTTACTTCAACACCAAATTCTTCTGAGAGAATTTCAATCTCATCTGCACCAAGGAAGTCATTTTTGGTCATCATCATACCAAGGTCAAAAAGAACTTTTATGATATCAGACATTGGACGTTTAAGTTTTTCAGCAAATTCATAAACACGAATATCTTCAGGAATCTGTACATGAGTTACAACTTCATCTTCATGCTTCTCTTTTGTATATTTCTTACGTTTATCACGAGAAACTTTTCTTCCACGAGGTGCTTGTTTTTTATTTGCATTACGACCGGCAGGCTTCGGCGCTCTTGGTTTTCTAGGCTCTTCAGGAGCGATCGGTGCACGTTCTGTTGAATTTAAATCCAAAAGAACTACTTGATCATCCATATCCATAGAGACTTCCGCTAAAGAACCACCAAAGATATCTAGTTTTTTTCCTTGGTCTTTTTTACCAACAGGTGCTTGTCTTGAAGTAGTTTTCTTTTTCTTTGCAAGTTCCTCAAGTACTTCAGCGCTCATTTTTCCATAAGAAGATACTGATGCCTGTTTTTTCGGCAGGTCAAAGTTCTCTTCTACTTTTGGTTTTCTTTTCTTAACGATTTTCAAACCAGATTTTTTGATAGCAGGTCTCGCCGAAGGCAGTACAACCTTTAGCGTAGTTTTTTTAGGCTCAGGTACTTTTTTGACTTCTTCTTTTACTTCACTTGCAGGAGCTTCTTCAGACGGAGTCGTAACTTCAGACTTCTCTTGTGTCTCTTTTTGTGCAGCAGGAGCTTCTGATGCTACTGACTCTTTTGCCTCTTCAGATACTTCGCTTTTAGTTTCTTCTTGCTTAGGAGTTTCTTCTTGCTTAGGAGTATCACTTTTTGCTTTGTCTTGTTTTTTCACAGTTACTTTCGGCTTTTCTGCTTCAACAGGTGCTCCGTTCATAATGTAATTTGCTATCTGCTCTGCTTTATCCATAGTAACTACACTTTGTGCAGATTTTACATCCAGTCCCATCTGTTTTGCTTTATCAAGAACGTCTTTTGAAGCTATTCCTAACTCTTTGGCAATTTCGTGTACTCTAACTTTTTCTATCATCAGTGATGATCTCCTTTAGTTTGTTCATAAGTTTATCTTTTTGAGAAGTTCTGCATTGACGCATAAGTGCTTTGGTAAGCTTCTTCTCTTCTTTTAAACAATTTTTACATAAATAAAAACTTCTTCCACAACCACTAAACGCAGTTAGATTTCCATCTACACATTGCAATCTTGTAAGCTTCTGTTGTGCCTCTTTAACTCGGCATGCAACACAAGTTCGTATCGGTTCGTGGAATTTTTTCGCCATTATATCTAAATATTGCTTTATTTGATAGGCTATCGCTCTATCACTAGCCCATTATTGTCTAAATCTAAAATTTTTACAGAAAAATCCGGGAATTTCTGTCTCATTTTATTTGCAATCATCGCAGCATCTTCATCGTATGTAAGTGAGAAGAATGTAGAACCACTTCCTGAGAGTGTACTCATCAAAGCACCGCTCTCATAGGCAACTTTTTGCACACTAAAGAGTTCCGGAAGTGTTTTCATCCTTGCTTTTTGATGAAATCTGTCTTGTGCCGCGAGTTTTAACATCTCCCAATCCTCATTGAAAAAAGCAGCTACTGTCAAAGCACTGTGAGAAAGATTATAAACAGCATTCTCTTTTGAGTATGATTTTGGTAAAACCGAACGTGATTTTGATGTATTCATCTGCTTATTCGGTATCACGACCACTGCTTTTAGGTAGTTTGGCAGATGCTTTTTTTGTGAAAAGACTTTATTTTTTTCAATAGTTGCTACATTAAATCCACCCATTACCGCAGGAGTAATATTATCAGGATGCGGTTCATATACAAGTGCATGGTTAAGGATTCTGCGTTTTGACACCCTAATGCTTGCTGCTTCATGTGCAGAAGCAACAGCAGAAACAATCACAGCCGAAGAGCTGCCAAGTCCACGTGACATTGGAATTTGGTTATAAAATGTAAATTTAAAATTTTGTTTATGTTTTGTCAGTCGGGCATAATGTTCGTTAAATATAGAAATGAAAAGGTTATTTCCTTTTAATCTCGGATTGTCTTCACCTTCACCTTTAATACTTACACTAAAAAATTTTGAAGGATGAAACTCTACTCTGTTTCTTAAATCAACTGCAAGACCGAGTGTATCAAAACCCGGTCCCAAGTTTGCAGAAGTGGCTGGTACGCTTATTGTCAATTTTTTTCCTATCCTACTGCACCTATCATATAAAGCGGAGTAGTATTTGTAGTAAACTCACTATAATCAAGTTCACTAGGAAGCTCAAATGAAGCTTCCGGAACTATTTCTAATTTTTGAGTTTTTATTTCTGATGAGATTTTAACAAAATATAGCTTTCCAATCGCTTTTATCGGTTTATTCTTATTAAAATAAAAAGCATTCGTCGCATACAAAGGTATTTTTTTTAAGATACTGATTGATTTTAAAAAGATATAGGCAACTTTTATAGCCATAAAACTTCCCGGTCCATTTGCATAAAAAAGTTTTTCAATCTTATACTTTTTCATCAAATCTCTAAATATCAACGGTAAAATATCAGAACTTTTTTCATCACTTTTCACTGTTTCTATCAGTTTTTGATTTTCATATACCCCTATAAGCAAAGGTGAACCCAAACCAATAAATAAAATATCTACTTTTTTAGGCATACGCTTTTTCTAACTCTTTCGTTTTCTCTCCGGCAAGTTCAACTACTTCATAATTCTCAGCATTTTCTAGCAGTTTCAACGTAAGCTTATGGTTTAGATCATGGCTTCCCGCCATCGCTTCATAGTTTCCAAGAAAATTCATCCCGATAAGACTCATATCGCCAATAGCATCCAAAATTTTATGTCTTACAAACTCGTCACTAAAACGCAGTCCTTCAGGATTGAGTATCTTTTTCTCATCCAGTACCACTGCGTTTTCCAGTGAACCGCCAAGTGCCAAACCTTTTGAACGCAGATACTGTACCTCATGTAAAAATCCAAATGTTCTCGCGCGGGCAATCTCATTTTTGTAACTCTCTTTTGTAAATTTAAGAACAAAAGCCTGCTCTTGGATCACAGGATGAGGAAATTTAATGGTAAAGTCATAGTTCAAATCAGGAGAAGGAGAGAGTTTTACATACTTCTCACCCTCTTTTATCTCGACATCTTTTTTAATAATCATAATCTTTTTAGGTACATCAAGTTCAGCAATGCCCGCTTCATCAAGCAGCATACAAAAACTTGCACTGCTTCCATCCATCACAGGCACCTCATCAGCATCAACAATAACCCTTAGGTTATCAATGCCATATGCATAAACGGCTGAGAGCAGATGTTCAATCGTTGAGATAACATAGCCATCTTTTCCAATTACAGTTGCCATCTTTGTATCAACAACATTGTCGGGAATGAGAGGAATAGAGACATCAACATCACTTCTGTAAAAGACGATGCCACTGTTGGACTCTAAAGGTTCTAAACGCAACTTAACAGGAGAACCTTTATGAAGTCCTATTCCTACAAGCTCGACACTCTTTTTTATTGTTGTTTGATACATATCTCTTCCTATCTGCCGTTAATTGTTTTTTTGGCACTCTTAATTATATCACTAATATTTAGTTTTATCCATTTTTTATCCATCCACTCTTGAGGACGAACTTCTATACCTTGAACTAAAACACCAAAGTGCAGATGGTCACCCATGGCATATCCGCTTTTCCCACTGTGTGCAATTTCAGAGTTTGGCGTAACCATATCTCCTGCAGTGACATCAAGACTTGAACAATGTCCATACAATGTATAAAGTCCTAAACCATGAGAGATTATAGGCATATTTCCATAGATCCCATTGTAGTCCGCAAAAACCACCTTACCACCATTTTGACTCTTTATCGGAGCCATAGCATGTGATGCCAAGTCTAAGCCTAGATGATAAGCTTCACTTACAAATTTTCCTTTGTAGTAGTACTTTCTGTGATCACCAAAACGTGCTACGACCTGTCCATTTTTCAGTGGATACATTTTATGTATTTTAAATGTACTAATCATCTCCTGAGGTACGACCGAAGTATATTTATGTATAAGTGCTTCATTTTTTGCACGTACATCTTCATTGATGATTTTAAACTGTTCAAGAGGATCTTCGACCCCTTGCGTCTCTTCAAAGTCTTCTGCTAAATCTGCAATTTTTCCTTTTAAAAAC
>CAZCMR010000021.1:2105-23364 GCA_964499805.1 uncultured Sulfurimonas sp. | reverse complement strand
ATCACAACAGCCGAACCGCCGCGAGAAATTTTGTAAGAGTTGTTTACGATACTGACCTGAGGTCTTTTTTTATCAATAGTGAGCTTGTATTCAACTACAGATCTGTTTCCGTTTAAAAAGTTCCACTTACTCACATCCTGTGCAAGAATTGTAAGAGTAATCTCCTTATCTTTCATCGCATAAGAACCACGGGGCGGCTTTATTTTCAACATCAGATTTTTTTTAGGAATCAGTAGCTGTTCATTTACCAAGGTAGTACTTCCTGAACTATTTTGCATCACAACCGTATATGCTTTTATACCACTTTCATCTTCTATCTTAATACTAAGTGGCTTTTTTAGATTCCAGTAACCATTATTGCTCTGCATACTGATAACAGGTTTATTTCTCTCAAAAGTTGATGAAAAATAGACATACAAAGCTCCTCCGGCTATTAATAGCATTACAAATAGCATTACAAATGACGAATTGTTATTCCTTGTGTTTCTCAAACTCTATTTCCTTCTTATTGATTTTAAAATTTTGTCGTTCTCATCTTTTTTAAGCAGTCGCACTTCCTGCACATGCACAAGGTCTAAAACCTCTTTCATTATCAGATATGCATCATCAAAACTCGCACCACTCGCCTCTAAATCCTCTTGACACAGAGATAAAAGTGCAACTGTAGCATTCTCTTTTAAAAGCAGATTTTTATACAATCTAGCCTGAAGTCTAAAATATGCAAGAGGTTTACTCTGCTTCAAATATTTCAGGCACTCTTTATCTTCTGCGTTTAGCTCTATTAGTTTAGCAGCAGCAGCAAATACCATGCCATTGCATCTCTCACTGCAAAAACAATCATACTCTATTAAAAGGGCTCCATACATTGATGTAGCCATCTTTTTATTAATTTTTATCTCTTGATTTTGAAAAAAATCAAATAAAGAGAGGGCACACGAGTCAACTTCAATAATAGAATCTGCAGATGATGGTATATTTTGGCGAAGCTTATCATACCATGGTAAAAAAGAGAACTTTTTTGCGATGCTTTTTTGCGCAATGATAGACACTTTTTTATGTTTTGTAAGCACATATGAGTACACGGCACTTGCATTTGCAAAACTCTGTTCATCACAAAGCAGTGCAATGTGCTTTGAGGAGTCGATTTTACTTAAATCAGTCAATTCTCTACTTTTTCGTAAAATTATATACTATTTCTTATTCATTTTATAAACGTAAGCAAGAACTTCTGCTACAGCTCCAAAAAGAGCTTCTGGAATAGCCTGATCCACTTCGACCTCTTTATACAAACTTCTTGCAAGAGGAGGATTTTGCACAATGTGTACACTGTTTTCTCTCGCGATTTTTTTAATCTGCAGAGCAATGTTGTCAACACCCTTTGCTAAAACAACAGGGGCATGGGCTTTGTTCTCATCATACTTCACGGCTACTGCGTAGTGCGTTGGGTTTGTTATGACAACGTCTGCGTTTGGCACCTCTGCCATCATTCTTTTACGAGCTGCCTGCATCTGAATCTGCCGGATCTTAGATTTGATAAGAGGGTCTCCATCGAGGTTTTTCATCTCATCTTTTATCTCCTGCTTTGACATTTTCAAACCATCAAAATATTGCTTACGCACAATAATAATGTCAATAATCGCAAAAACGAAAATGATAAAAAGCATCACAAACGCAATGATCATCATCTTCTCTTTTAACCATTCAAGTTGGTCATGCAGACCAAAAAGTGCGACTGTTGGCAACTCCATGATAAAGTAGAAGAAAAAAACAAATCCAACACCCAGAGTCGTAAAGGATTTAAAGGTGATTTTAATGCCTTCTATCATCTTCTTGAGTGAAAAAAGGTTCTTCGCTCCTTTAATAGGATCAATCTTTTTCAGATCAGGTGTAATCGCTTTTGTAGAGTATACAAATCCAAATTGAGCAAGTGCTGCGATAACCCCTGCGATAGCAACTGCTACAGCAAGAGGCATAACCATCAGTAAAAACTCTCGAATGGTAACAATGGCAATATCTATCATAAAGAGTTTATCAAGTGGTGTACCGATAAGGGAGAAGTAGTATTTAAAAAGGAGTATCATGTGTTTTGCCATAAAAGGAAAAAGCATCAAAATAGCTAAAATAGCCACAAAAAGGGTTACAACACCAGAAGCATCCTGAGACTTTGGAACATTCCCCTCTTTACGGGCATCTTCTATCTTCTTGGGGGTGGGTTCTTCTGTTTTTTCAGCGTCATCAGCCATAGTGAATTAAAGAACCTAGTCCATTTTCATAGAGAGATCTATCCAGTTGGCCTGATGTATCATAGAACCGGAACTGATGGCATCTACTCCTGTTTTGGCATACGAGACAATAGTCTCGAGTGAGATATTTCCACTTGCTTCAAGTAAAATGTGTGGGTAGTTGGCATCTCTAAACGCAACGACCTCTTCTACCTGCGCCGGGGTCATATTGTCACACATCACTATGTCACATTTTGCTTTCATCGCCTCTTGTGCGATGTAGAGTGTCTCGGCTTCTACTTCTATCTTCGCTGTAAAAGGGATGGCACGTCTTGCTTTTTCGATGTACTCTGCCAAGTTTTCTATGGTCTTAAGGTGAGTATCTTTTATCATTAAAGAGTCATCCAAGCCCATACGATGGTTCACTGCTCCACCCATGCGTGTTGCATATTTTTCAAAGATACGAAGCATCGGACGCGTTTTTCTTGTATCGAGAAGTTTTACATTGTACGGTTCTATCAAATCGACATACTTTCTTGTCAACGTTGCGATGGAACTGGCATGTAAAAGCATATCTAAGATAGTTCTCTCACAACGTAAAAGAGTATGTGAATCAGCTTCAAAAGTTGCGATAATATCACCGATTAAAAAGCTCTCACCATCATTTTTAAGCCACTCGACTTTAAAGCCTTCGATTTTTGCAAGCGTATCAATGTAACTTTGTCCGGCTACAACACCAATACTTTTTGCAATGATTTTAGCACTTGCATCTACTGCAGGCTCGACAAGAGCATAAAGGTCCCCACGCCCAACATCTTCAGCAAGGACTTCTTTGACAAAACTCTCTATCATAACGCCAACATTCTCTCTAACGCGATTTTTGCCCATTTTTGTGTTGTTTCATCTACTTCTATCTCATTGATAGGTGCACCCTCTTCGATAGCTTTTAGCGTCAGGTAAACATCTTCGAGTGTTGTTTCATTCATAGTAGGACATTCAGGTTTTGTAGAGCTTAATATGTAAGTATTTTTAGGACGCAGACGGTTCACCATATTAAACTCCGTTCCTACTGCTACTTTTTGCTCCTCAGGCAGTTCCGTGATGTACTTGATCAGCTGAGAAGTAGAACCCACGAAATCACTCGCTTCACAGATGGCAGGATCGCACTCCGGATGTGTAGCTATCAGGATGCCCGGAAATTTTTTACGATAAAATTCTATGTCTTCGAGTGTAAAGAGCTGGTGTACTGAGCAAAAACCGTCATAACAGATAATATCTGCCTCTTTTGGATCACCTTCATGCCCAATAACCATTGACTTGAGTCCCATTTGATTGGCAATATTTTGTCCAAGACATCTATCTGGAACAAAAAGAATCTTTTTACCCTCTTGAAGTGCTTTTGTTATGATGACTTTTGCGTTTGAACTGGTACATACCATACCGCCCATTTCACCGACTTTTGCCTTTACCTCTGCGTTTGAGTTGATATATGTAATTGGTAAAATATCCTCTTTCGCAATTCCATGTTCCTCTAAAAATTTCACAGAATCATCATAGTAAAGGGAGTCTATCATACGAGCCATCGCACAACATGCAAGTTTTGGCATAACAACACGCTTGTTCGGGCTTAGAACTTTTACACTCTGCCCCATAAACGCAACACCGCAAAATAGAACGAATTCTGAATCATCATTCATCGTTTTTTTTGCAAGCTCCAGTGAATCACCGGTGATATCTGCAAGCTCAAAAACTTCGTCACGCTGATAAAAGTGAGCAACTAATGTTACACTCAGTCTGCTTTTTAAGTCAATGATTTTTTGTTTTAATTCTTCGTTTGTATATTTCAAAAAAAGTCCTAAATAATTAATTAGAAGAATTATATCAAAAAAATATTTGTAAAAATCTATATAGAGTAAAAAAAAGAATTAAAGAAGAAGAGTTGAAACTCTTAATTGCAGCAGGATTGACCTGCTACAACAAAATTTAATTAATGGGCTTTTTTACAAAACTCTGCTGCTCTTTGCTTGTCAGAACTCCTTATCTTCAATTTATTCATAAATAAATCATACCACGACTTAATTACTGAATATTTAAGTTTGCTCAACACAAAAAAGAGCTTTAGATGATTATAATGATTTTTAATGTAAAATTCGCCAATTAATACTTAGGAAAATATATGGATTTTTTAACAAACACAAATGCTCTCTTTTTTATCGCTGCATACTTGGTCGGAGGAATTCCGTTTGGTCTTCTTCTTGCAAAGAAGTTTGCAGGTGTTGATGTAAAAGCGAGTGGAAGTAAAAGCATAGGTGCTACCAATGTTTTAAGAGTTGTAAAAGAGAGCGACCCTGCTCTTGCAAAAAAACTAGGCATTGCCACTTTGGCCCTTGATGCGCTTAAAGGTGTTCTTGTTTTAACAGTCGGTTACTTTTGGGGATTAAGCGAAGCAACGCTCTGGGGTATCTCCGTTTTAGCTGTCCTTGGACACTGTTTCTCTCCATATTTGAACTTTGAGGGGGGAAAAGGTATCGCAACAGGAATGGGTGTGATGATGTTTATGCTCCCTATTGAGACCATAATTGCACTTATTGTATGGGGCGTTATGGCTAAAACTCTGAAAATCTCTTCAGTTTCATCTCTTACCGGTGTACTTTCTTTACTTGTTTCTAGTTTTATTATTCATCCGCAAATGGCACACGCACCTGTAGTCTTTATTGTTTTTGTTCTTTTTTACAAACATATTCCCAATATCATCCGGGTTATCAAAGGTGAAGAGAAAAGAGTCATATAATGAAAATTCATATTGAAGATTTAAAGTTCCAGTGTATTATTGGAATTTTAGATTTTGAAAGAGAGAGCCAACAAGATGTCATTATCAATATTGAAATCGAGTATGACTTTCATGATAAATTCATAAACTATGCAGATGTTTCACAACTTATTGAAACCACTATGAAAAAAGAGAAGTTTTTACTTATTGAAGATGCATTGAAAGCGTTATCACTTCATTTAAAAAATAAATTTTCACAAATAAATACTTTATCTTTAAAAATTACAAAACCCTCCATTTTACCCAACTGCAAGGTCAGTGTATCAAACTATTACATCTTTGATTCTTAATCCTAACTTCACTTTTTTTTAAAAAAAATTGAAAAAAACTTTAAAGTTAGCTAAAAATATGCTATGATTCGGCAAATATTTAAGAAATAGGAAACAATGAATGCGTATTCTAATTATAGAAGATGAAGTAACATTAAATAAAATGCTCGCAGAAGGGCTAAAAGAGTTTGGTTATCAGAGTGATGTTGTTGAAACATTAAAAGACGGTGAGTACTACCTTGATATTCGTAATTATGATTTAGTTCTTATGGACTGGATGCTTCCGGATGGAAACTCTGTTGACATTATTGGTGCTATTAAAACAAATACTCCTAAAACAGTTGTAGTCGTTATCTCTGCTAGAGATGACAATGAGAGTGAAATTGAAGCGCTTAAAGCCGGTGCAGATGACTACATCAGAAAACCTTTTGATTTTGATGTACTAATAGCACGTCTTGAAGCACGTTTACGTTTTGGTGGAAGCAATATCATCGAAATCGAAGACTTGACAATCAATCCTGAAGAAGAAAAAATCACTTACAAAGAGACAGATATTGAGCTCAAAGGTAAACCTTTTGAAGTTCTTACACACCTTGCACGTCACCGTGATCAAATCGTCTCAAAAGAGCAGCTTCTTGATGCAATCTGGGAAGAGCCTGAACTCGTAACTCCAAATGTAATTGAAGTTGCTATCAATCAAATTAGACAAAAAATGGACAAACCTTTATCAATTACAACAATTGAAACTGTACGCCGTAGAGGATACCGTTTTTGTTTTCCAAAAGAAGTTTAATTAAACTCTAAAATGATATAATCCTTTACAAATTTGTAAGGGGTTTATCGTGATATCCAAAAAAAGTATAAGACGTAATTTTCTTATACAGCTTATCTTTGCTTCAGCTTCACTCATACTTATATTTTCATCACTTTTATACTTTTATATTGAAAAATCCATCTATAATGACAAAGTCACCGAACTGACCCATTATGCACAAAATATTATCAACAACAAATCGGTCTACCAAACAAATGAAGAGATGTTTGCGGGAAGTCTGTTCTCTTTAAGCATAGAGATCGTCTATCTTAAAAATAAAAATATTCAGGCAGATGTTTACGAAAAGACGCAAAACGGACATACACTGTTAACAGTCATACACCCCTTTAAGCTTGCCGACAACAGTTATCTTAAAATCACAAAAGACATAACACAGACAAAAAGACTTTTAAAGAAGATTCTTAGATATATTTTCATCATCAATATCGCAGGTTTTATTCTTGTAATTATCTATGCCATCACACTCTCAAAAATGCTTATCGCTCCCATCACTACACTTAACAAAAAGCTCTCAAACATGAATGAGCATCTGATGAAATCCATCAAAACAGAAGAGCTGCCTCTTGAGTTTGAACCACTCGGAGAGACCATAAACAGACTTATTTCACGAATACAAAACTTTGTAAAGTACCAAAAAGAGCTCTTTATCGGAACTGCACATGAGTTAAAAACACCGCTTGCCGTCATTAAACTGAAAAATCAGGTCACCCTAATAAAAAAACGTACCCCTGAGGAGTACATAGAAGCACTCAATGTAACAAACAAGACGATAGACGAAATGAACATTATCGTCTCAAATATCTTAAATATCGGTCGCCAAGAGGGAGCACAGCTTGATAAGCCCGTAGAGGTCGATGTTATTCAAATTCTCAAACAAAAAGCAGATGACTTTAAGCTCTTGGCAGAAAATGAACATAAAAAGCTCATAATGAATTTTCAACCTGATGGTTTTATGGCTACCCTGCAGGTAAGTCTGCTCAACCAAATCATACAGAACTTTTTACAAAACGCCCTCAAGTTTACACCGCAAGATAAAAGCGTCATTTTACAAAGCTCTCAAGATGACTTTGGACTGCTTATAGAGGTCATAGATGAGGGATGTGGCATAGATGACACTGTTGACCTCTTTGCACCCTTTAAACGCCAAGGAAACAAGTCTGGCGTAGGGCTGGGACTCTTTTTGGCAAAAAGTGCGGCAGATGCACTTGGAGCGAAGATAAGTATTAAAAACAGAGAAGACGGAGTAGATGGAACAGTTGCCTCTTTACAGCTAAATTCCAAGCTATCTTGCATAATTCCAATTAATAAGTAGATAAAGAGACTAATTAAAAAATAATAAAGCTTTATTTTGTTATAAATCGGTCACTTAATAATTTAAACATAAAATATAAGGTTTTAAAATATGGCGTTAATCATAAATGAAGAGTGTATAGCGTGTGATGCTTGTCGCGAAGAGTGTCCCACAATAGCAATTGAAGAGGGTGACCCTGTTTACTATATTGATCCTGATCGCTGTACAGAGTGCGTTGGTATCTACGATGAACCTGCATGTATCTCAGTCTGCCCTGTAGATTGTATCGTTCCGGATAAAGATAATGTTGAGACAATCGCAGAGCTCCAGTTCAAATATAAAAATTTAGACTTACAAGAGTAAGTTTTGGCAAAGAGAGTTGCAGTCATAGACATAGGTTCTAACTCGGTTAGGATGGTCATCTATGAAAAAACTTCTCGTTTTGCTTTCCACCTGCTGTATGAAGAAAAATCAAAAGTCCGTATCTCTGAGAATGCCTACTCCAATCATGGAGAGCTCCAAGCTGTTCCAATGCAAAGAGCATTTGATGCACTGCATGACTTTGTTCAAATAGCAAAATCTTTTAAAACAACAAAAACACTTTGTGTAGCAACCTCGGCACTAAGAGATGCTCCAAATAAACAAGAATTTATCAACAGAGTCAAACACGCACTCAAACTCAACATAAAAGTCATACCAGGAGAAAAAGAGGCATACTATGGAGCCATAGCATGTGCAAATCTTCTACCAAAACAGCAAAATGCACTCAGTATAGACATAGGCGGGGGTTCAACTGAGCTAGCCTATATCAACAAAGACAACGTATCTGATACGATATCTTTAAAATTAGGGACCGTACGGCTTAAAGAGTTGTATTTTGACACAAATAACATAGATGGTGCTATCAAATATATAGATGAACAGCTCCGATATATTCCAAATGAAAAGATTAAAACTCTTATAGGTATCGGTGGAACATTTCGCGCAATCTCAAACGCAATCATGCTCCAATCATGCTACCCCTTAAATAAAATCCATGCATTTGAGTACGAAATAGAAATTTTTAAAAAGTTCATTGATGACGTACTTATAAGTGATGAACAAGGGCTAAGAGATCTCTATATCGAAGCAAACCGTTTTGATGTCATCAAACCGGGTGTTCTCATTCTACAGCGCCTGTTAAAGAAGCTCAACATCTCTAAAATTATCACCAGTGGTGTCGGCGTGCGGGAGGGAGTCTACCTTGCAGATATTTTAAGAAACTCCAAAGACAAGTTTCCTCATAACTACAACACATCTGTCAAGTATATTTTAGATGCACATGTTCAAGATATCCACTTTTCAAACCAACTCTCACTCTTGAGTAAAAAACTTTTCGATCTCATAGGCGGCTATTTTGATATAAATAATGAGTACAGAGATAAACTTGCAATAGCTGCGAAACTCTATCCCGCAGGACGAAGTATCCATTTTTATTCACAAAACAAACATACCTACTATCTTATTCAGACAGCTTTAGAGTATGGTTTTACCCATAAAGAGATCATGCTTATAGCAACGCTGACTAGATATGCGAAAAACAAGCTGCCATCAAGTATGCACCTGAGCAAATACAAAGAGCTTCTACCAAAAGAGCAAATCAGCAAAAGACTGAGTTATCTTCTCTCTTTGAGTATCATTCTCTTAAGCCATAGACCTAGAAATATTGACTTTTCACTGCGTTTTGAAAAGGGCATACTCTATGTCACTTCAAAAAGCAATCTCTATCTTGCAAAAGATGCACTAAAGAAACTTCACTGCGAACACGAAGATTTCAGAGTCGTTTTCAACTCTTAAATCCTCTACTAAAATCTTTGTCCCATTGTAAATTCAAAGTGTGATATCTTATCCCCTGTCTGCGGATCAATCGGATTAGAGAACATCAACTGTATAGGTCCAACAGGAGAGAACCACTCCAATCCTGCACCATAGCCGGCACGAGAGATACTGTTAGAGAGAAGATTCGGCGTAATATTGTCTGAGATAAACCCCCAGTCAAGATAAGTCACAAGACGCATTTTTGCTTTTGGAAGCAGCGGAAAGCTCAATTCAAAGTTATTTGAGAAGGTTTGTGTTCCCCCCACTCTTCTTATGCCGTCTACTGCGTTTGTATCACTGATGGTTGGAGAAAGAGAGTATGACTCATACCCTCTGACACTTCCGATACCACCCATATAAAACTTCTCAGCCAAAGGAATGTAACCGTTGTTGATGACTGCGTTATATCTTGCTTTATATCTAAAGATGGCATCAAAACCGACAATATCATCAAGTCCATAATATTTTGCGAATTTTGTTCTTGATTTTAGGAAATTTGCCTGTGCCCCAAGTCCTGATTTTTCAAAACTTTGTGAAAGTATAAAACCTTCTCGAGGTAGATAATAGTCATCAGTATTATCCCAGTTTACACTCAAAGTAACACTACTCTTTGTGTAATCTTCAAAATAGTAAGTATCAATCAGTGTCGTATCTATTGTACTACTGAATGAGTATGAGTTTCCTGAGTATCCATACCCCATATAGCCACTAATATGACGCGAAAATCTATGCCCGGCCCCAACGGAGACACCATCACTAGCAACGCTGTAGTCATTGTATTCATATACAGAGTGATAGATAGAGAAGTTACCGCTAAAGTCACTGTCATTGAGTCTAGGATTAGAGATATTGAATGAGTAGTTTTGTGTTGTTTGTGATTTCTCGGCCTTCACACCGACATTGATACCACTTCCCCAGATATTTCTGTCATTTACACCTACACTAAGAAGCAGTCCGCCATAGCTTCCATAACCGCCGCCTAGCTGAATATTCCCAGTAGGTGTCTCTTTTACCTTGACTATCAAGTCCATAGTGTGGTTGTCAACTCTCTTCTCTTCTATGGTATTGCCTTCAAAAAAGCCAAGTCTTCCGAGTGCATTTCTGGAATCTTTGAGGTCTGTAAGTGAGTACATATCTTGCGGTCCCAAGTAGAGTTCACGACGAATAAGCCTGTCAAGTGTTCTTGTGTTTCCCGAGATTAAAACATTTCTGATACGGACTTTATCACCCGGTGTCACCTTAAAAATCACCTCTACGGTCTTCTCTTTTTTATTTTTTTTCAAATCAGGAATGACCTGCACAAACGCATAGCTTAAATCCCCAATAGCTGTCTTAATCTTTTGAGAATCTTCTCTGAATTTTTTAATATTAAAAGTATCTCCTACCTTGAGAGAGAGAAGTTTTGTCAGATTTTCATCCTCAATAACGTGCTGCGTTTGATATACTGACACCTTGCTGATTGTATAGGAGTCTCCCTCCGCAATCTGATAGCTCATATCTGCTGTATAGCTGTCAAAGTTCACGCGGACAAATGGCGGATTTACCTTTGCATCCAAATATCCAAACTGCATATAGTAGTCACGTATACGCAGATTGTCATATTCTAAATCCCGCAGGCTCATTTTTCCGCTATTTCTTCCCCAGAACCAGCCCATGAACTGATGCTCTTTATTTGCTATCACAGAGTCAAAATCACTTGTATCAACACCTTTTACTCCACTGTATTGCAGTTTGGTAATGGTTATCTCTTCACCCGGATTTACAACAAAAGTCACCTTCATACTGCCATTATCCAAATGTTCTGTCTCTATCTCTACAACAGAGTCAATCTTTCCCTCTTGGGAGATAGCTTCTACAATACGTTTTTTTGCAGCTTCGAGTTTTATCTCATCATAGAGCGTACCTTTTTTTATCTGTACGACACTCTCCATAACATCATCGTCATCCTCTTTCCAGCCTTTTAGCTCCACTTTGGAAATAATCGCTTTCTCTTTAAAATAAAAAGTTAAAATGCCATTATCGAACTCTGTCCAGATATCATTGAAATAACCTTGGTCAAAGTATGTTTTTATAGCTTTGTCAACCATCTCAACATCAATATCATCTCCCTTGTCGAACTCTAACATACGCAAAGCGACCGATTTGGATATGTGTACCATTCCATCAAATTGTATCTGTTTTACAATCTGCGCAGAGAGAGTGACACTAAAGAGTATAAAAAGCGTGGATAAAAAGATTTTCATTCAAATTCCATATATAAAATTAAAGAAAGATTTTACCCATTTGGAGGTTAATAGGAGGTAAAGAAGTTATATTTAGCCCACTATTAAGTAAGTTTAGTATAATTTCATAACTCAAAAATAGAGATGAAAATGAATATAGGAATAATTGGCTTGGGTCTGATGGGTGGTTCTTTAGCCCTCTCACTCAAAAAGCTGGACTTTATAGATGATATTGTCGGGCATGATCACAATGAAAAACATACACAAGAGGCACTCTCTCTTGGTTTGGTAGATAAAATCGTCTCATTTTCCGAGATAAAAAAATGCGATGTTATTTTTCTTGCTATTCCCGTCAATGGTGTTATTGCCGCACTGCAGGATCTGCAGGATGTGGACTCACACACAACAATCATCGACCTTGGAAGCACAAAAGAGAAGATAGTCGCTTCAGTTCCTCCAAAAATCCGTAAGAATTTTGTAGCTGCACACCCAATGACAGGGACAGAAAATTTTGGACCTCATGCTGCACTTGAGGGACTTTATGAAAACAAAGTAGTCGTTTTATGTGATCTTGAAGAGAGCGGTGCCAACCAAAGAAAAATCGCAAGAAAAATCTTCAAAGCACTTAATATGAAAAAGTACTTCATGGGTTCACACGAGCATGACAGACACGCTGCGTTTATATCGCATATGCCTCATGCCATTTCATACTCTATCGCCAATACGGTACTTAAACAAGAGAATAAGCATAACATTTTAGCTCTTGCAGCCGGTGGTTTTCGCTCTATGAGCCGTCTGGCAAAAAGCTCACCCTATATGTGGGAAGATGTATTTCGTCAAAACAAGGAAAATCTTCTCGAGGCTATCACTCTCTTTGAAGCAGAGCTACAAAACCTCAAAGAAGATATTATCAACGATGAGTGGGACAAAGTCCATCAGGAGATGGCAAGTGCAAACAAACTCCACGATATCCTGGATTAGGATATCTCGTACTTTTTAAGTATCTCTTTTAAAAGTTTTTTATCTATTTTCTCTTTTTTTGCAGAGTAGATATTTGCCTCTAAGGTATCTACAATTTTTTGCACATCTTTATCTTTATCTTTAAATGGCAGTAGTTTTACAAGCAGCAGTTTTTCATCTTTTACATTAAAAGATTTCTCTCTTTTAAATGCTTTAAAAGGTTTAAAGAGCATCAATGCCACACCGGCTCCAACACCTACTATAAACGCAATAAAAAGCCACACAAGATCTATACTGTCTGATACAGCCTGTGGATTGCTGTTTTGCATATCTGCTACTGAGGGCTCTGCTTTTTTGATGTTTAACTGCGTTTGCTGTGCTGCTGCACTTCCATTTACTTTTATCTTTATCGGTTTAGTAGATATCTTCTCAACACGCTTTGTCTTCAAGTTGTAAAATGCCACAGAAAAAGGCGGAATTGTAAAATCTTTGTCTGAGACAAAAGCGAGTTTTTGTGTGAGTCTGTTTCCTTTTATCTCGATCTTTTCATCAAAGACATTTACTCCGTTTATGTAGGGTTTAAAACTTTGAATATCTTCGAGATTTCCGTCACCCTTAACTTCTACCGTTACATTGACAGCTTCACTTGGATTAATCGTATGTTTATCTACACTTACATGAATAGTAAAATTTCCCACAAGTTTTGCATTGTTAGGCAGAGGTTTTGCCTTGATATGCACTTCGTTTGAATAGTAGGTAGTCCATTTTACCTGAGGGATCAGCATCCCCCATGTATCTCTTGCGTTTGCTCTGCTTGCTATCTTGATTTGAGCAGGCTCTATTGTAAGATTTCCCTCTCTTTGTGGTGCTAACTTATACAAAGCCTTTGTAATAATATACTGCGCATCTTCACTTCTGCTTGTTTGGGGTTTGCCTTTAACCCAAAAACCTTTAAAATCAGGAGCAACAAACTTACTGTCAACAGCCTGGGCGTTTTTGTTTTGTCTTAATATCAACTCAAGAGTAAAAGGTTCTCCGACAAAAAGCGTCTCTTTTGATGGTTTGAGTGACAAAACAAAATTTGCATTCTTATCTTGTGTCGGTTCTTTCACCACAACTTTGACTGCGTTTGACTTCTGCACCTTTCCATCAACCTCAACACTCACAGGAGCAATCCTACAGCTCTTTTTCGGCACAAAAGTATAACTGAGTATATAGCTCTTCTTGTAATCCATGTTAACCATCTCAATACTTGTTTGAGAGCGTGTCCCTGTTACATTAGTGCCACAGATAGTGCTAATGATGGGCTTTTGTATCTTGCTGCCGTCAATTGTAAGCGAATAAGTAGCCTCTTCTCCTTTATATACAACTTTAGGTGAGACTTCTGCAACAACATTTGCATATATGGCAGTTGCTATGAAACTAAAAATTATTACTATTTTTTTACCAAGGTTTTTCATTCGTATTATCCTCGTTCTTTTGATTTTTATTAAGCCTGTAGAGATAGCTGCTTTGATCTTTATTAAGTTTTTTCAGCCACTTTTGCTCCTCTGCATCACTCATCTTAGCTTTTAGAGGTACTGCGTTTGCACTACTCGTTTTTTGAGAAGATTTCTCTTTTTTACCTTTATCTTTGAGCTCTTTGGCTTTTTCCTCTTTGGCTTTCGTTTTATCTTTTTGTTTTTTTGCCTCGTTTTTCTTGGCCTGTTTATTTTCTTCTTTTTTGTCTTGTCTGTTTTTATCCTGATTTTGTGACTCTTCTTTACTCTGTTTTTTAGACTTCATATCTTTGTTTTTGTCACTTTTATCAGACTTTCCTTTACTATCTTTAGACTCTTTATTCTGTTGTTTATTCTTTTGACTCTTCTTATCTTTGTTTTTTGAGTTCTTACTCTCCTTTTTATCCTTCTGCTTCTTTTTATCTTTATTGTCTTTATTCTGTTTATTTTGCTTGTTTTGTTGTTTTTTCTTCTCTTTTTTTCTTTTCTCAATCTCTTTTTTTACAGCTTCGAGATTTTCTCTCACATCTTTGTCATCTACAAGTTTCAGTGACTTTTCATACTCTTTTACTGCCTTTTTTAGATTTGGCAAATCACCCTGTTTTGCATAGGCATTTCCGAGATTTGCTTGTTTTTTTGCCTTCTCTTGGGGCTTTGTAAAGAATGTCTTCTCATAAAGTTTTGCTGCTTCTTTATATTTTCCTAACTTATACATCGCATTTGCTGCGTTGTAGTAAGCACTCGCACTGTCAGCCCGTTTTGCATGATGTTCATACATCTCTGCAGCCTTTTTATACTGCTTTTGCTCATACGCCTGTTTTGCTTCTCGAATATCCATAAAGTCCAATACCGCTGCGTTTGAACTGCTGCTATGAAAGAGTATCAGCATCGCTATAAACGCAGCAGGCAGTTCCACTTTTATCCGCTTGCTCATAGATGATGTCGCAATGAGTAACAACAGCAGTGCCAACCCTAAAGGATAGTAAAAAAGCGGTATATACTTCTCTATCTCCTGGGATTTGAGCTCTTTTTTCTTACTGTGGTTCTCTATCTCGCTAAGCATTCTTTTTATGTCCCTATTTGAGTTTACATTTTGGATGTAAACACCTCCTGTTTGTGTTGCCAGATCGGCTATCTTTTCATTGAGTTTTGAGATGATTATTTTGCCGTTTTGTTTGATAAACTCTCCATTGTTCATCTTGATTGGAGCACCCTGAGTTGTCCCCACACCCAAAACAAACACAACTATGCCCCTCTCTTTTGCAAAAGCAATCTCCTTTGAAAAATCCCCACTGTCTCCACCGTCACTCAGAAGAAGTAGATACTTTTTAGCATCATTTTTAATACTTCTATCCACTACCTGTAACATAGACATAAGATTTGTCCCCTGCTCCGTTATGGAGTTTGTATCTAAGTTTGAGAGCAGAAAACGCACCGCTTCATGGTCAAAACTAAGAGGAGAGACAAGGTAAGAGTTCTTCGCGAACGCGATGACTCCAATACGCTCATTTGGTGCTAAACGCAGTAGCTCTAACGCCTTTTGTTTTGCAAGTTTCAGACGGTTCGGGTAAACATCCTGCGCAAGCATCGAATCAGATATGTCCAACGCTATCATAATATCTGCACTCTTTGCCTTTACTTCTACTTTGCCATCTTTTATAACAGGTCCCGCAAGGGCAATTATCATCAAAACTGCAATAAGAAAAAAGAGTGCATTACGGGCTTGCAGCGTAAGGGTGTTTGCAGATACTCTCAACTTCTGCATTACTTCATTTGAAAAAAATGTCGCCTGAGGCTCTTTTTGAGTCAGTAAAAACGTAAAGAGTATCACAACTATAGGCAACATATAGTATAAAAATTCCGGATGTAAAAATGTCATCTGTGTGCTCCTCTTTTATTTCTTAAATATACATACAGCATCAACGAAAGCAGCGCTATAAACAGAGGATAAAAATAGTAATACTTAAGATAGGAAAAGGTTTCATTTTTAATCTCTGATTTTTCAAGTTCATCTATCTTCTTATAAATATCCGCAAGTTGTCTTGCGTTTGATGCACCAAAAGCAACACCGCCTGTCTCTTTTGCTATCTTCATCAGCACTGCACGGTTGTACTCATCAGGAGCACCAATTCCAATAGGATAGACCTTCACGCCCTCTTTTTTTGCCATATCAATCGCCACATCAAGAGGAATGTCATCTGCACCCACGGTAGAGTACCCATCTGTCAATAAAATGGCTACTTTTGATTTGGATTTACTCATCTTAAGCAGGTTCACACCCTGCGCCAGTGCTTCATAAAGCGCTGTATATTGCCCGGCCATTCCGACTTGCAGCTGCGATACAATACGTGAGAGTATGTTCTTATCATAGGTCAAAGGAGAAGCTACAAAAGAGTACTCTCCAAAAACAACCAGACCAAGGTTGTCATTTTGACGTTTTTTGATAAAATCTTTCACGATGAACTTTACAACATCAAACCTGCTGGCAGCTGGATTTGCAGGGTCAAATCCTCGCTCTTTCATAGAACCAGAAGCATCCAAAATAAGCGCTATCTCATGCCCGTGTTTTGGTTTTAACTCATATGGTTCATCCTTTACAGGTGACATAAGGGCCAGTATCATCATCACGATTGCAAGCCACTTTAAAAAGAAAAGCAGCTTTGAAGCAGAGACTGTGTTTTTCATAAACGCAGCAGTATGCGGAAAATAGATAGAGGGCATCTTCATTTTACAGAGTGATGCACACCCTATAAAAATAAAAATAATAAATGCTAATTTTGGAAATTCAAAATAGATACCGTCAAACATCTATCAATCCTTCAAAAAGTTCGATGTAATGAATGGTCTCCCTGTCGAAGTCCTCTACATCTTTTTTATATTTATACTTTTCTAATTTTTCAAGCATATTTTCATAGGCTTTTTGATGACGCTCACTGTCATCTTTAAACGTCGCACCATAATGTGTAATCTCATAAGCTGCCTTTTTTGGATTTTTATAGTTCACTTTTTTAAGCAGTTTATAGTGCTCTTTTCTTATATTAAATTTGTTTTTATTTTTATACCATCTATATGCCAAGTAGAGAATTCCAAAAATTAAAACCATCACTACCACTGTCATTGCTATAAAGTAGTAGAGAGAATACTCTTGTATCTCTAAGAGTGGCTTTATATCGTGAAGAGGTATCTCTGTATGTTGCACATTTTGCATCTATCTTCCCTCAAATAATCTTCGTAAGCCAACGCTTACATTCTCATCTGTATAAATTTTTGTAAATCGTATCTGATGTTTTCTAAAAGTTGCATAGAGCTCCCTGTCATGAATGAGAACTTTTTTTGCATAATCTTTCACTGTTTGTGAATTAAAATCACCCTCTAGCACATTTCCCGTCTCAGGGTCAACCAAAGAGCTAAAACCCATCTCAGGGGGACGCTCTTCTAACCTGTCACGCACGATAAGTGCTATCACTTCATGTTTTTTTGCCAAGAGTTTAAAATCAGGCACTTCAAAAAAATCACCTACAATTACAATAAGAGACTTGCGTTTGAGTCTTTTAAAAAGGGTATCGGAGAGAACTTTGTAGTCCGCTCTGTGGTTTAACGCTTCAAACTGCAGTATCTCATCAACACTTTTATGTACCTGATAGAGTTTTTTACTCGGCTTCAAATAAGATTCAAGCTTCTCAGTAAAGATATAAGAGCTTAACAAATCTCCATTTTTAATAGTTGAAAAACTCAGCAGTGCATTTATCTCGGCAATAACATCCTGCTTAAAACGCTTGGAACCAAAATAGACACTTCCATTTAATACAGAAGCAACAACGACATTAAGTTCACGCTCTTCGCGAAATATCTTGATGTAAGGCTTTTTCAACTTTGCCGTGATATTCCAGTCAATATGACGGATATCATCTCCGGGCATATACTCACGAAGCTCGATAAAGTCATACCCCTCACCCTGAAAGATGGAGGGATTGTTCCCCACCATTTCAGAAAAGACCTGACGACGGGCACGCACAAGTATTTTTTGTAATTTGCTCACTGTGGCAACCTTACGGGATTGATACTGTTTCAATCACTTTTTGAATGATAGTATCTGTTGTAATTCCCTCAGCTTCTGCCTCATATGTTAAAACAAGACGATGACGCATAAGTTCTTTGACGATATATGCAACATCTACAGGTGTAACAAAATCCTTACCTCTCATAAATGCCATCGCCTTAACCGCTTTGAACATATCGATACTAACACGAGGAGATGCACCAAACTGTATGTACTCTTTTACTTCATCAAGTCCGTACTCTTCAGGATGTCTTGTTGCGTTTACAAGTTCGATCATATACTCTTCGACCTCAGCATCAACATGAATATTTTTTACAGCCTCTTTGATTTCATCAAGTTCTGCTGCGTTTAACACTGCGTTTATGGTCTCAAACTTACCACTTGAGATACGTCTTGCTATCTCTAACTCTTCCTCTTTTGTGTTATAGCCTACTACAAGTTTGAGCATAAAACGGTCAAGTTGTGCTTCAGGGAGTTGATAGACACCCTCTTGCTCAACAGGATTCTGTGTTGCCATAACAAAGAACGGAGGATCTATCTTAAATGTCGTGTCACCTATCGTTACCTGTTTCTCCTGCATAACTTCAAGCAGAGCTGATTGTACTTTTGCCGGAGCACGGTTAATCTCATCTGCAAGCAGAAGATTTGTAAATATAGGTCCTTTTTTGATCTTAAACTGATTTGTTTGCGGATCATAGATCTCTGCACCTAAAATATCCGACGGTAAAAGGTCTGGTGTAAACTGTGCACGTTTGAACTCGAGTCCAAGTGCTTTTGAGAGTGCATTTACGGTTGTTGTTTTTGCAAGACCGGGTACACCCTCAATCAAGATGTGTCCCTCACACAAAAGAGCGATCAAAAGAGAATCCACCATCTTCTCTTGTCCTACGACTACCTTACTTACCTCTTTTTTAACTGTTTGAATTTTATTAATCATTTTCTTATTCCCTTATTGCTTATACTTATTTGATATATTGCAAGTATATTCCTTAGAAGTAAACAGTTAATAAATATTTAAGTTTAAAATTTTAAATATCCCCTCTTGCTCTATTTGCAGATTGAGTTTTTTCACAAGGTCTTGAAGCGCTATTGCATACCCTTGCGAAGATTGTCCGTCGATATGTAGAAGATTCCTTCCTACTACTCTTCCTCTATAATCTTTTGTTACAAAATTTATCTCACTCCGCGCGATGCTAAATCCATAGGATTGTGCTTTTTTAATCTTTGCCTGCATAAAAACAGTGAAATGGTACATATCTCGGCTCTTTTTTAGAGAAAACTTCTGTTTTGTAATACCTGTTTCAACTGCACTGACAAATCTTTTTGCCTCTTTGTCTGCTTTTATATAAAAAGTTATCTTAGAGAGCAGAGCATGATACTTTTGCTCTAGTCTGTGTCGCTTTTGCAGATAAAAATTTATATCTGTTTTCTCGTGAAGCACCTTCATTACAGAGAGAGTGTTTTGTAAATTATTAAGACTTTGAAGGGATTTTTTATAAAATGCAAGTTGTGCAAGTGGATTTTCATTTTTTATACTCTTCTCATTTTGGGATATATCCAAAAACTGTTGCTCAAGCTCATTTTTAAGCCCACGAAAAAGCTCCTCTTTATTTACTGTAACAAGTACAGCAAATCTTTTAAAACCAAGCTCTGCTGCGTTTAGAAGTCTATAATTTGTAATGCGTATCTTTTTTACATCGCTCTGCGTTTGATTGACATATGTTGCATCCGAAGAGTTTACCCTGCCCTCTTTTACTACGGTTTTGGCACTGTATGAAGAGGATATGGAGACACTTAACGTGGATGCAATCAAAGAGAGTGCATTGTCAATAGCTTCCCGTTTGCTTTTTCCCTCACCAACGCCATAAAGTTCACTCTCTGTAGAGTGGGGTGGATGCGCATACCAACTTGGAACTTTTTTTTGGGCGACTTCCACTCTTTTGGCACTGCCACAGGCGCTAAAACCCAGCCCAAGCATCATAATGATAAAAAATACTGCTGCTCTCATCTGTTTAACTGCTCCATTGTTTTTTTGCGTTTAGCTATCAAAGAGTTAATCCTAAGCACTGCACTGTTTATCTCCTCGACAGGTTCTATCATCAGATTGTCTGCATAGCCGTAGTACTCTTTTGCCTCTTGGTATTTTCCCTCTGCCTCTTTTATCACTCCTAAATCATAAAAAGCGACATAGCTCTTTGCATCAGTGGAGTCAATCAAATCCATAAGCAGTTTTTCCGCCTTATCATAACGCCCCTGTTCTATATACTTCAAAGCACTCTTAAAGAGACGCTCCTGAGTGTCAGTATAATCTAAGTCCGGGTCATCCAAAAGAGTGACATTGAGATGTCTGTAATGCGGGGTAAGTTTATAGGTAAAATCATCAGCTATGGCTTGTGCCAAACTTTGTGCTGCCATCTCTTTTGAGGGCAAAGCACGAGAATCATCAGCACAATGTTTATAGCTTGCATCTCTTGATAAATTTTGTGCATAGATGATATCTCCCTTTGCAATATCTACAACTCGAAGCTCTGCAGAGAGTCCTACTACCCTTTTCATACAACGCACAGGATAAGTCTCTAGACTTTTACACTTACTGTCAGCGCAACGAACTCTCTCTTCATAAAAGTAACTATCCTCTTTGGTAGCAGGAGATACATTTCCTGAGATGATAGCCTGCGCACCGATAAGTGCACCGACTTTTACAATATCCTTATCATCAACAAGCCCACTGTTTTGCAACTTCTGTTCAGCAATAATTTTATTAAAATCATTACGGCTTACAACGGTAAAAAAGTTTTTCCCGTCTATACGAAAATTTGAGAGCTTCGCTTCTATTTTTCGGGAGAGTCCCACTCTGTCATTTACAAAATTACTCACTGCTATCTTCTTCACAGTTGCCATTCTGTCTATCTGAGCAGGTTCAAGCACTTCAAAACCAACTTTTTGTGCACATCCATCTAACAAAAGCAAACTAAACGCAGTTATTAAAAATATATAGTTTTTTTTCATTTAGATTCCTATTTGTGCGTTAATTGTAGTTAAAAAGTTTTTAATCAGTTATTAATTAAGAAGATTCAAAATAAATTTCAACTTTTTTCTCTTTTTACTTGACATATAAGATATTTTTGTCTATAATTTCGGCCTCTTAACAATTAAGAGCAAATGTCTTGTTAGCTCAGCTGGTAGAGCACGTCACTTTTAATGATGTGGCCGA
>CAZCMR010000021.1:0-2047 GCA_964499805.1 uncultured Sulfurimonas sp. | reverse complement strand
TCTAGCGGTTAGGATCCATGGTTTTCATCCATGTTACAGGAGTTCAATTCTCCTTGGGGTCACCACTTATTAAAAATACTTCAATTAATCTCATAACTTCAAATACAAGATGTCAAAACCTTATTAGTTTATCGTCTATTACTTAATTTGTTACTCAATCTCCTTATTTTCTTTTGCACTCAACAGTACCTAGTCTTACACCTTAAACATTTCGGGTGCATATTGACAATTTTCATAGTGCCAATCATCAACATCAATACCATTTTCTTTTAACTCATCAAGTTTTTCTTTTACATAAGGCAAACCTCTATCCAATTCTTTCCATATCAATCTACCTATTGTATAACCCTCTTGGTCTAGTTGCTTACCTTCTTTACCTATAAGACAATGTATTGTCATTTTCCATACAGCAAAACCACCCATTAATACGTTAATGAAGTCATTTGTTTTTGCTTCTCTTTCTAAGTCACTAGCCATAGCATATAAATCTCCATAAGCATTTGATATGTGTTTATTTCCTCTATCATAATTAAAACTATTATTACCATCTAATAAATATTTTAAAGACTCTGAGTTATCAATCATTATACCTCGAGATACTGTACCTAATGCTAACATCATTCCTATATCTTCACTTCTTGATACAGATAAAAATTCAACATATTGTCTTAACTTTTTTTTCATTGGACTTGTTACTAAATTTTGAAAAAAACCCATTTTTTATCCTCTATTGTGTTTAATTACACTATACCTAATGTTGTTACAATTTGTAATTTATATACTAGGTTCTAGTTTTAATAGTTTGATTAATGCTAGTTCTTCATCTTCCATAAGATTAAAAGCTTCATGTTTATTAAATTCAAGTATTGTAATTAAAGCTTCTTGAAATATATCAGCATTTTTCATTGGTAATACGATATCCCCATTATCATTGAGTGCCACATAAATGTTTGTTCTTGCATACAATAAATCTTCCATTTTTTTATCTAAATCTTTTTTATCTGAAAAGTTAAACAAACCCAAATGCTCTCTTTGTTTTCTTAAAAAATCTCCAAATACATCAATAAATTGAATTGCATACGGTCGTAATTCTTGTTCCATTTTAAATCTTAATACAGTCATATCTTATCCTTTTTATTTAAGATAATTGTATCTACATATAGTGTAGATTTAGTGTCGTGCTTTATCTAAACACTCCATCACTTCATAACGATTACTCCACATCCCTACTCTGCCGTTCTTGGATTTTTGTAGGAGTGCTTGTAATGAGTTAATTCTTCTTTGTTCATATAATAGCGATAAATAGTTGAATATCCACCTACATTAAATGTGCTATCACCATTATGCACAACACATATAGAACGTTCGTAGTGGTCTTTACCACTAACATCATACTCGTATCAACCCTATTTCATACTTCTTGTACTCTAAGTCAGGCATTGCTTTACCCGTTTTCGTTGAGATATATGTCTCTGCTACTTCATTTAAAGTTTTGTTCTCTTGCTTAGACTCGTCCTCTTTAGGTCGTAGGTCAACCCCTGCTCTCTCTTTTCTTACTTTACGAATATCCGTATGCTTAGATTTAATTTTCCTACTCTTGCCGTCGCTACCCATTACAGATATATATTAAGCTTGATGTGTCTTTTTTACATCGCTATTTTTGTAGTATGAATAGATACCGTTTTCTATTTTCTTATATGCCATAATGTCATCCTCATTGCCTCGTGAACATTACTCATTTGTTACTCATTTTCGAGTAATTCAATGGATAAGTCTTGATTGTTGATGGACATTGTATTTGTTTATTTGCTTTAGTTGTAGGCTAAATGTCCCCAGTTTATGGAGATATTTTGAGGTGTATTGGCTGTGTTATCGTAAGCTATGGTATAATTCCTTTAGAAAGTTCAATTCTCCTTGGGGTCACCACTCACACTTAATTTCCTTTAAATAATAACTTTTAATACTTTATTTTACTAAAACATGAATTATACAAATACCTATGTTATACTTTGATGAATTTCTTCAAAGGATTTATATGGACAAAAAA
>CAZCMR010000020.1:0-29647 GCA_964499805.1 uncultured Sulfurimonas sp. | reverse complement strand
ATGGATGACGTAAAAGTCTTTCGCTGTGAGCATTAAAAGAGAGTGTTAAAAATTTCGTATCAATGTGTAAACTTGCTTTTGGTGTTACTTTTTCATCTATTGTTTGAGATATAACAACTCTCAGTAGTTGGAAAAGTACACTTGTTAAGTGAAAATTTTTTGCTTTAAAGTGCCTAATTGCAAGTAAGTTAGCTTGTTGTCAAGAAGCAAATCCAGATTTAAAGCAATCTTTTTTAACAACTATCTGCTTTTGTTTCTCTTTGCGTTTAGTATCTTTCTCTACAAAAACTTTTTTTCTTGTTTTTGGATCCATCTCTGTGTAGTACATGACGGCTGAGTATGTTCCTGGTGTAGGGATGAATACTTGAGCTTGTTCAGGGTTCATCTTGAGTTCATCTGTTGTAAAGCGCTTAAGTTCTTTCATATCTGCCTCTTTACATCCCGGATGTGCAGCTATGAGATAGTAGGTTAAAAACTGATTTTTGCCCTCTTCTTTGTTCAATTTATCATAAAGCTTTTTAAACTTTACAAGTTCATCTTTGCCCGGTTTTCCCATAAGTTCTAAAACATGTTGCTGCGTATGTTCTGGTGCTACTTTCATCTGTCCGGAGATGTGATGTTTTACCATCTCTTTTAAGTAAGAGTAACCATGTCCTTTGTCTGAGTTGATTAGGTCATATCGAATTCCACTCGCCACGAATGCTTTTCTCACACCTTCAACTTCACGCACACGACGTAGAAGATTAATGTTACGCGAGTGATCAACATGCATCACTTTGCAGAGTCTGTCTGCATCAACACAACGCATATGGTCACAAGTGCCTTTTTTGAGTTTTTTATCACACTCATAACCGTACATATTTGCCGTAGGACCTCCGACATCAGAGATGATACCTTTGTAATCTTTGTACTTGTTAAACTCTTTTGCTTCATCGACTATATTATCTTCAGAACGTGTTCTGATGGTTCTGCCTTGATGCACACCGATGGCACAAAAGTTACACTCTCCCCAACATCCGTGATGTGTCATGATGGAAAATTTGATGGTCTCAAGACACTTGACTTTTCCCTCTTTCGCATAGTAGGGGTGGAGTTCTCTTGTAAAAGGAAGATTTGAGTTTGCATCCATTTCATCTTCATTGAGATAGTCACAAGGCGGATTTTGAATAAGATAACGACTATCTACCGGCTGACAAAGCCCTTTTGCAGATATCGGGTCATTATTATCATAAAAATCATCAAAGAGGTCGATGTACTTCTCTTTATCATCCAGACACTCCTGATGGGAAGGAAGCTGAATAAACTCATACTTTGGCTCTTTTGAGATGTAGCATATGCCACGAATATCGGTGTAGTCACGTTTCTCTTCTATCGCACGTGTTAGCTCTTCAAGAGCTATCTCACCCATTCCATATATCATCACATCCGCTTTAGAGTCAAAAAGTATCGGTTTTTTAAGCTTGTTTTGCCAGTAGTCATAGTGTGTGACACGACGCAAAGAGGCTTCGATACCTCCAAGAACAATGGGCACGGTATTTTTAAAGTAACGGCGGATAAGGTTAGTATAAACAAGAACTGCACGGTCTGGACGTTTCGTGTTTACACCTCCGGGTGTATAGTCATCAGAGTTACGAAACTTTTTCGTTGCAGTATAGTTACTTACCATAGAGTCAACACTTCCTCCACTTACACCCCAGTAGAGTCTCGGCTCACCAAGACGCATGATATCATCAGGACTTTTAATGTCCGGCTGACCTATCATTCCGACCTTGTAACCCATACGCTCAAGCATACGACCCACCATCGAAACACCGATAAAAGGAGAATCAATGTAAGCATCACCACTTACTAAGATAACATCACAGTAATCCCATCCACGAGCATCCATCTCTGCTCGAGTCGTTGGAAGAAAATCTTTTTCACTAAATGTTACTGTATTGCGTTTGGGTTGTTTACTTTTATGTCGTCTGCTCAAAATTCATGCCTTGTATTATTAAGGGGTATTATACTCTATCTTGACTTACAAGCATCTCCTGAAATTTTGATATATCCTCTTTTTTAGCAACGATAACCAAAATATCTCCATTGTCAAGCTTGTGATTTATCCTATGGTCTGTAAATACTAGTTCATATCCAAGCTCTTTATCAATAATAGCAATTAAGATAAGTCCCATTTTACGAAAAGGAATCTCATTTACATATCTGCCTTCTAAAAAAGTATCTTTTTGAAGTTCTATTTCTACCATTTTGAGATCATTTTCTTTATAGACTATCTCATCAAGTGCTTTTGAGACGGCAGGTTTTGTAAGTACATTTACGATTCGTCTTGATGTTGCTTCATAGAGGTCTATAACACTTGAAGCTCCTGCATATTTGAGCTTTCTTGTTGTCTCATTAGAGTTACTGATGGCCACTACGTTTGAGTCAGGATAGAGAGACTTCAGTGTTAAAACCAAGAAAAGGTTTGTTGCTGTTTGATTCATCGCACAGTAAAATATAGACTCCTCTGCGTTTAGATTCAATGAAAATATGTCATCATTTCTTTTTATATTGATACGTGTAATATCAACTTCACTGTCACTCTCAATCTCGACGTAATCATCAAGCCCTGTGATAACTCTTATCTTGTACCCTAAAGGAATAAGATTTTTATAGAGTTGCCTGCCAAAAGTTCCATAACCAAAAAGTACGATATTTTGCAATTTTTTCATTTTTCTACATCTTCCTTTTTAGGTTCGCAATAGCTGTAAAGTACCCAATGCATATGAGATTATCACCGGCATTAAGAATAAAATCATCACTCGGATTAAATATAAACTCACCCAATGTGTCATTTTCATTGCGCTTAAAAACACCCAGTAAAATCAAACGCAGTCGCTCAAAGTCCACATCTCCAAGAGTTTTATTTTCCAAGAAGCTTCCTTCTGTAATCGCTATCTCATTTATCTGTGTTTTTTCTTTCTCTTCTATGATAGAGAGCAGTACCTCAAACGCAACAGGTTCGCCCGCATAAACAGCACCCATCATACCAGCTACCTCTTCAGGCATGATGATGTGATTTACATGTGCAAACTCCATTTTCTTGGCGATCTCATTATCACTGCATCGCGCAGAAACATCCACTGATTCATTAAGACTTTTGACATTGACAGCGATAAAAGCATTTTGAATATCATCTGAAGTCAAACAAAGTACATGAGAGACACGTTTATCGAGGTCAAGTTTTTTAAACACCTCTTCTTTTGATGCATCTGCACATATCGCATGGTGTCCGTCACGGTATGCCATCTCTGCCATCTCTTCACTTTTATCTATGATGACAAACTCCACACCCTCTTTTTGTAGCCCCCTGACCACCAAGCGCCCAAGAAGTCCATAACCACACACAACAGTAAGTTTCTTTTTCTTCCCTACGGCCTGAATAACTCTGTCCTCCCTTAAAACTCCCAAGCGTTCATTGAAAGAGGATACGATGATAGAAGTAACAAATGAGATCAACCCGATACCGGTAAAGATGATAAGCATCGTAACAACCCTGCCCTCAGGTGTAACAGGAGCGATATCTCCATAACCGACAGTAGAGATAGTAATAAGTGCCCAGTAAAAAGCATCAAAAAGGTTGTGAATGTTGGGATTATCATTATCTCCTTCAAAAACATAAAGCATAATTCCTGCTATAAAAATAAAGAATGTAGAGAGTGTTAGAAGTGTCATTAACTCAAATTTTTTATTTTTCAGTACATATAAAAAACCTGTCAGACTCTTGGTATAACGCAGCATCTTAAATGCACGAAACAAAACGAATACACGAAGAACACGAAGCCCTCTATAACTTGGCAGTATTGCAATGATATCAATAATGGCAGAAATTGATGTTATATATGCCCATTTATCTTTAAATATCATGCCAAATAAAGAGAACAATTTTATCTCTTTATCAAAATAGTTACTCTCTTCATAAGCATCTATAATAATTTTATGTACATCACTAAATACCCACATTCTAAGTAGATATTCTATGATGAATATTGCAGTAACAAAATAAAGATCAAAATCATCAAGCCATATAGGAATATGCTGTTTTACATCTATAACAAGGAGTGTAACACTGCTTAAAATCACAAAGATCATAAATATATCAAAGTATTTTTTATATGGATAATCATCGTTTTCAAGCAAATCATAGAAAAATGTTTTTATAGTATTGTATTTTTTAGAACTTTGTAAAAAATATGCAAAAGATAAAAGCTTATGCGTTGGTTTTTCCATTTTTCCCCCATGGTTTGAAATATGACAGATGATTTTTTTCATCTCTATCTAGTACATAATTAAGTTCATAGATATTATTGATAATATACTCAAAATCTTCATAGATCTCTTCATCTGCGACAATGAGCAGTTCATCATCGATTTGAAGGTTCATTTGAGAATCTGGCATCAAGTAAACTTCATCACCGCGTTTTAGAAGTAAAAATACGATCTGCAACATCTCTTCTTTGTTTTCACGCGAACGTCTTAAGTTTGCCAAAGTAACGGATTCACCTTTGTTCAACTCCAGACTCAAGGCATAGGCATTTTCATCATTGAGCTGCGTTTCAAAGTACTTTGGATTCATTCCGGTTATATTGTTCAAAATATTAACAATGACCTCTGCCCACTCTTCTGTCTGTTTTCTTGCTTCACGGATAAAGAGATCAACCAATGGTCGTGAGATAAAGTTGTAAGTCGCATCTGCAAGAATTTTTTCAACAACATATATCTTATTTATTTTTGCAGCTTTAAAGATATTTAGATCATCAAGAGAGTTCTCTCTTCCCATTGTGAAGATATCTGGATTGAGCTGTTTTGCACTGTTTAGGATAGTAAGATTTAAAATATCGTTTTTCGTTGCAGCAATGATACAGGCACTCTCTTTTACACCTAAAGAGATAAGTTTTTGCATATCCTCTTCATCACCAAAGATAGTGGACTCTTTTTGTTTTATATACTTTTTAGAATCAAAATCTTTAATGACATACTCAATACCTGCTCTTTTAAGACCCTCAGCGATCGCCTTGCCCATACGACCGCTTCCATAGATGATATACCTACCTTGTGGAAACCTATCTCTGCCTTTTAATTTTAAAATATGTCCATACATCCACATCTCCAAAAGCCAGATATGTGGTGATGTCAAACCGAAGTAAATACGTTTGGAGATAATATCAAAAGGATTCTGCACATGTTCAAGTCCCATATTCTTAAAGTGGGCTACCTGCTCGGGAGATGTAGCTTTGATGATGATATCTATCTTTTTGTTAAGAAGCATACATACTGTTGCTATATTGGCATTAACCATATCATTCTCAAAAAGAGAGATAATGCCTTTACAGTTTTTTTGATGAATTCCTGCCATTTTCAACATCTGGTGGTTTGTGCCGTCTCCTACTGAAGCTGGAACATGAGGGTAGAAGTTTTCAAGGATAAGCTCTTCTATCTTTTGTGTACTTTTATCAAGTACGACAACCCTGTAGTCAACCCCGTTTATTTTGTTAATAATCGTCTTTGTTACACCGTTGTAACCCAAAATAATATAAAATGGTTCATGCAGATTTTGCACCTGATTTCTAAAAATATTGAGGTTCAATGCACGTCTTAAACCCTCGTCTTGAATAAGTGCAACAATTGCACCAATACCATAGAACCAACCTATAACAGTAAAGTAGATAGTAAAACTCACCCACATCCTCTGTGGATAGTTGAATGTATATGGTGCTTCTCCAAAACCGATGGTGCTTGCCATATAGGTCACAAAATAAAAAGCATCAAAAAAAGTCATCTGATAAGGGTTCCCCAGGTCATCTGTACCCGGAATGAGCACCAAACCGAGTATGGATATGGCAAAAGTGATAATAATAACAAGAAAAGGAGTTCGTAATCTTTTAAGAACTATCCAAATAATCTGTTCATTCATACTGTTTATCTATCTTTTTGATTTGATAGTATCACCGACAAACAAGATTACAGAGACTGCGTTTGCCAAAAGTGCCCCACCTGAGAGTGAAACAATGGCAGTGGCAGCTTCAGTCCCTATACTCGAAGCGACATACTCTGCAAAAGCCCAAACAGTCGCTGAAGCGATAAGCTGAATATCTGCGACAATACTTGTAGCAAGCAGTACTGCTCCAAGTTGTGTCCTATCTCCAAGTTTTAATACTGTCGCGATAAGATTTACAATAATCGCCGCAAAAAGTTCATACGCACTATGTTCAATCAGCTGTGTCGGATCCCCATAAAAAAAACCAAAATTAAGCGTCATAGCCAAAGTAAAAAACAGTCCTGAAATAATTTTATGCATATTCATACCAAAAACTCCAAAAAATAATATTTAAAATTGTATCCCTATTTAGATTATAAAATATATATTTTACAAATATTTAATTTTATTTGCTTAGGTGTGTATTTTTTGTACACAATAAAATCAATAATTCTCTCTACTAATGAGTTATTTAGGTATTAAATTATAAAATTAAGACCAAAATTAACACAAAGTGGAACTATGCAATATCCTTATGAAAACTTAGAAAACTTTACACTTCCCAGTCTGCTAAACCGCTCAGTAGAGCTTTATGGGGATAAAAAAGTCCTCTCAAAAGTTGACCAAGAACCCATGACTTACAACGAGTTGACATATAATGTCCACAATATGATCAAACTCTTAAAAGATAATGGCATAAGAAAAGGTGATAAAGTAGCACTATTGAGTGAGAATATGCCAAATTGGGCTATTGCTTATTTTAGTGTTACATATTTTGGAGGAGTTATTGTTCCTATTCTTCCTGATTTTCACCCTGCTGATGTCCAGCACATCATACGCCATTCTGAAGCAAAGGCTGTTTTTGTCTCAACAAGACATCTGCAAACGATAGAAGATTTAGAAGACTCCAACATGAAATTTGGAATTTTACTTGATGATTTAACTATTGTTGATGAGTTAACGAATCATACATATATTTCAAAATTCAAACAGAGAATCTCTTCAAAAGAGCTTCCAAAACCCGATGAAGATGATATGGCTGCACTCCTATACACTTCCGGAACAACAGGTCACTCAAAAGGTGTCATGCTCTCACATAAAAATCTTGTTACAAACGCAATGAGTGCATATAAGAATGTACATATCACGCCTGATGATACTTTTCTTTCAATCTTACCTCTTGCGCATACTTTAGAGTGTACCGTAGGTATGATAGTACCTATTTTACATGGTTCAGATATCGTCTATATAGATAAGGTTCCTACTCCAAATGTACTGCTCAAAGCATTTGCAAGTGTAAAACCAACAATGATGCTTAGTGTTCCTCTCATTATTGAAAAGATTTATAAAAATAAAATCATGCCAAAATTTACAGGCTCATTTATAATGCGTACACTCTACTCCATCCCTTTTATACGCAGACAACTCAACAAAATAGCAGGTAAAAAGCTCATAGAAACTTTTGGTGGAAGATTGAAATTTTTTGGTATAGGTGGAGCAGCCCTTCCTACCTATGTAGAGATATTTTTAAAAGAGGCACAATTCCCATATATAGTGGGGTATGGACTTACTGAAACTTCTCCTCTTATTGCAGGAGGAAGACTTGGTATGCCTATAAAAATAGGCTCTACAGGACTACCTATGGTAGGTGTTGATGTCAAAATAAAAGATCCAAATCCAAAAACTAACGAAGGTGAAATCGTAGTAAAATCTCCTAGTGTTATGATCGGCTACTATAAAGATGAGGAGCAGACAAAAGAGGTCATCAAAGATGGGTGGTTCTACACCGGTGATTTGGGCTATCTTGATAATGACGGTTATCTCTTTATAAGCGGACGCAGTAAAAATGTCATCATCGGTTCAGGTGGTGAAAATATCTACCCTGAACAGATAGAGGGAATCATCAATCAAAATGAAGCTGTTCTAGACTCACTTGTTATGGAAAAAGAGTCTAAACTCGTTGCAAGAATACATCTTGATTATGAATTAATTGATAAAATGTTTAATGCCCACAATATGCCAGAAGCAGAAGTTAGAGAAAAAATAGCAGAGTATCTTGAAGAGATGAGAGTTCACGTTAATGAACAACTGGCATCATTTGCTAAAATACAAAAGTTTATCGAACAGATAGAACCATTTGTAAAAACACCGACGAAAAAAATCAAACGCTATCTCTATACTGAGTAGCGTTTTACATTATAGATAAACTATCTACAATAATACCTCTTTATAAACTGCTAACTTCTCCTCAAATTTCATAGCTCTGTATGCAGGACTTGGACTTGGCAGGTAAAATGTCAGTATATCTAAATGTGAGAAGTGTTGCAAATACAGCTTTTGCGCAGTCTTTCCTGTAAAACAGACCTTTTTGATTGTAGGATGTTTTTTTAGAAAAGCTTCTATATCATTTACTTTTATCTTTTTGAGATTAGAATCAAGGGAGTTTTCACGTTCACACTCTGCAACCATATCCCAAAGTGCAATTTTATGTTTTTGTAAAAACCTGCTTTTTTCTTCGATACTTTGCGGTGTTGTTTCATCATATACAGCAGCTAAAAGTTTGTAAAATTGATTTTGTGGATGTGCATAGTAGAAATTATCTTCAAAAGATTTGATACTTGGAAAACTTCCAAGTATCAATACCTCTGCGTTTACAGGTACAAAAGCATCAAATGGATGTGAATATACCTGCATATAGCAACTTTAATCTAAAATTGAGGTTGAACGAAAGGAATGACCTGTTTTTTACGGCTTAAAACTTTATCTAACCATACTCTGTGATTTTCTAGTTTTGTCTTAAACGCAGCCTCTATTTTACTCTCATCATCACTTACGACAAGCAGTTTAGAACCCTCTTTCATGATGTCAGTAAGTAAAATAAGAACAGTATGCAGACCATTTTCCTCTTTCATCTTCTTCATATCTTCAAGAAGTTCATCTTCACGTGGTTCAAGAACAGTGATGTCTACCATCTCAAGCTGTCCGACACCTACTTTTGTACCGTTCATATTGAACTCTTTGTAGTCTCTGGTATTTAGATCTCTGGCACTTGCACCGTCTACTGCTGATTTTACAATGAACATATCCATAGCAAGTTTTTTATAATCTTCTACACCTGCGATCTCTGCAAGTTCTTTTACTGCTTTTGTATCTACTTTTGTACATGTAGGAGATTTGAAGATAACAGTGTCACTTAAGATTGCCATCATCATCATTCCTGCGATATCTTTAGGAAGCTCTACACCATATGCTTTGTACATCTCATAAACAACAGTATTTGAACACCCGATAGGTCTGATCCATGCTTCAATAGGAGTATCAGTTGTCAAATCACCAAGTTTATGATGATCTACTATTCCTAAGATCGTTGCTTCATCTATATCATCTTGAAAATGAGGTTTATCTGTTGAATCAACGATAAAGACTCTCTCTCCTGCAACAGATGTTTTAAGTTCAGGAATCTTGTCTGCATAGCCGAATTTTTCTAAGATAAACGCAGTCTCAGCTGAAATATCTCCTTGACGTGCAGGAATATACTCCTCATCTTCTACTTGATTTTTAAGATAAGATATTGAGATAGCTCCAACAATAGAGTCGCTATCCGGATTTTTGTGTCCAAAAACATATACTGACATTGTAAGCCTTTAAATTTTTTCGCAATTATACTATACTTTTTATTTATGTAAAGCTAACTCTTTTTTAAGATACTCACCCGTATAAGAGCCCGTTTTTTTATGATTTGCAGCTAACTCTTCAGGAGAACCCTCAGCGATGATGAGTCCACCGCCTGAACCACCTTCTGGTCCCATATCTATGATATAGTCAGCATTTTTTATCATGTCTAAATTGTGTTCAATAATAAGTACAGAATTACCCAGTTCAACAAATTTATGCAGTACATTTGTAAGTCTATCCACATCTGCGAAGTGAAGTCCTGTTGTCGGCTCATCCAAGATGTAGAGCGTTTTACCCGTATCTTTACGTGAGAGCTCTTTTGAGAGTTTGATCCGCTGTGCTTCACCACCTGAAAGTGTCACTGCGTTTTGACCAAGTGTAATGTAACCAAGACCGACATCCACAAGCGTTTTCATCTTTTGATGGATTTTAGGAATGGCTTTAAAAAACTCAAATGCCTCTTCCACACTCATAGCAAGTACATCAGAGATCGTCTTGCCTTTGTAAAAGACCTCTAAGGTCTGTTGGTTGTATCTTGTACCGCCACAGGCATCACATTTAACCATAATATCTGGTAAAAAGTGCATCTCGATCTTGTTTTCACCCTCACCCTGACACTTCTCACAACGTCCGCCTTTTACATTAAAACTAAAACGTGAAGCCGTATAACCTCGTATCTGTGACTCTTTTGTCTGTGCAAAAAGATTTCTTATCTCATCCATGACACCTGTATATGTGGCAGGATTCGAGCGCGGTGTACGACCAATAGGGCTTTGGTCAAGATAGATAACCTTATCTACATTTTCAAGTCCTGTTATCTCTACACCTGCTACTTTATTTACTTTACGAGCATGATTGAGCAGTTCTCTTGCTGTTGGCAGAAGAGTTTGCAGCATCAGTGAACTTTTCCCACTTCCGCTGACACCGGTAATACAGACAAAATTATTCAGAGGAATTCTTGCGTTTAGCTTATTGATATTATTTAATGTGACATTTTTTATCTCTATCCATTTCTCTTGCTCACGTCTGTAGAAGTACTCTATCTTTTTACGTCCGTAGAGGTAGTCTGCTGTAAGAGTTTTAGCTTTTTTGAGCTTATCAAGTGTTCCGCTAAAGACCACTTCACCACCGAACTTCCCTGCTCCACTTCCGATATCTACAATAAAATCAGCATTCTCTATCGTCTCTTTATCATGCTCAACGACAATGACACTGTTTCCTTTTTCCTGCAGACTTCTAAGTGTTCTAATAAGCTTAAGTGTATCTCTCTCATGCAACCCGATGCTCGGCTCATCCAAAACATACATCACACCGGTAAGTCCACTCCCTATCTGTGAAGCGATGCGAATACGCTGTGCCTCTCCACCACTGATGGTACGTGCATCACGCCCAAGAGTAATATAACCAAGTCCGACATCATACAAAAAGTAGAGTCTCTCTCGTATCTCATTTAAGATCGGTGCCGCTATCTGCTTAGACTGTGCATCAAAATAGCTGAAATTATCTTCATTTGCAAAAAAGTCATAGCTCTTTGCTATTGGCATATCCAAAATATCAGCGATACCCTTCTGTGCAACTTTAACTGCCAAAGATTCACGTTTGAGTCTGTGTGAATCACAAACATCACAAACCTTCTCACTCATGTAATCAGCCAGCTCTTTTTCATCTTTTATCATATCATAAGCTATACGGATGATACCAGGGAAAATTCTTTTTACTTTATGATTTTTCCATAAAAATTCCACTTCATCTATATTTCCGTGAAGTATCGCTTTTTGCTGGTGTGTCGGGAGTTCAGAGTAAGGAATGGTCATATCGATGTCATTATGCTGGCAAAAGCCCTTCAAAAATGTAAAATAGTACCCTTTGTTAAAGCCATATACGATTTTAACAGCACCTTTTTCAATACTCAGATCACCATCAATAATCTTGTCAATATCAAGTGCATAGCGAATACCCAGTCCATCACACTCACTACACGCACCTTTTGGCGAGTTAAACGAAAAACTCAACGGCTCAAGCGGTTCAAAACTGATCTTACAATCAAAGCAGGCATTGTGCTCTGAGTAGTGAATGTGTGACTCACAATTTAGCTCTTCATGATTTAAGACCTCTATCTCAAGTTCACCATAACTCTCTTTGAGTGCTTTTTCAACATCGGCTGCTATTCGTTCTTTATTCTCAGGCTTTACAATAACTCTGTCAACAACAACTTTAATAGTATGTTTCTTTGTTTTACTCAGCTCTATCTCTTCATCAAGACGAACCATCACACCATCTATCATGGCACGGACATAGCCCTTATGAACCAAGGACTCTATTAGATCCGCATAAGCACCTTTATTCTCGCGAACAAGAGGAGCCATAAGAACAAGCTTCGCACCCTCAGGCAGTTTTGCAACCTCATTGATAATATCGGATGCAGACATCTGAGAGATAACCTTGCCACACTTGTGACAGTGCTGTACACCGACACGAGCATACAGAAGTCTTAAGTAATCATATATCTCCGTTATTGTTCCGACTGTTGAGCGGGGATTTTTTGAAGTCGTTTTTTGGTCTATCGCAATAGCGGGAGTAAGTCCCTCTATCTTATCTACATCAGGCTTGCCTACGCGGTCAAGAAATTGTCTTGCATAAGATGATAAACTCTCCATATAACGGCGTTGTCCCTCAGCGTAGAGAGTATCAAACGCAAGAGTAGATTTACCACTTCCACTTAAACCCGTCATCACAACAAGTTCATTTTTTGGAATTTCCAGATTCACATTTTTTAAATTGTTTTCTCGTGCACCTGTAATTTTAATTAGATCTTTTTTTTTCATTTACGCCCCAAAAATTTTATACGTTAGATATGATACTACTATTAGATAAAAACAAATTAATAATTTTTTTTGTAGTTTTACATCTAATTTATGCTTTAAGTGTATACCTAAATATACACCAAACAGAGATGCTATTCCAATAATTACTCCGCTTGCATAATCAACATGCCCATGCAATGAATGTGATATGAGTCCCGAAACAGAAGAAAAAACAACAAAGAACAACCCTGCGGATGTTGCATTTTTCAGTGGAACATGTAAAAAGCCGACTAAAATAGGAACAAGTATCAAACTTCCTCCAACACCGATTGTCATGCTGATTGCACCGATTATAAAGCCTATAAAAAACAGTATGCCTTTATGAACTTCACGTTTATCTTTATGTTCATGGGTAGTCATAAAGAGTCTCAAAAGTGCAAAAACAGCAAATAATAAAAAAATTATCTGCAGTGTGATATCACTAAAAAATGCAGTAATACTCCCACTTAACAGTGCCCCAGAAAAACCTCCAGCACCGATAGTAAGTACCATAATTACATCAAGTGTACCTTTTTTATTGTTTAAGTAGCTCCCATAAATAGAACTAAAAACCATCTGTACGACAGAGATGCCTATGGCTATTTTTGTTTCATATCCAAACATCAAAAGCAAAGGAACCAAAATAGTCCCCCCTCCAATGCCAAAAAGCCCTGAGAGAAGACCTACACCAAGACCAAGAGAGAGTAATTCAAACATTTTTATCCAAATTTTTTCGCAATTGTATCCTAATATCTATAATAGTTTAATTTTAGTTTGTGTTTGCATCAAGTATAATCTATGAATTATAACAAGGGTTGATAATGATAAACAGTATTGAGCTTGCAGCAAAAAATTTTTGCACTCATCAATTAGGCATAAAGTGTAAAAATAGAGAAAAATATAATGGAATGAGAACATTTATTGCTTATATTGATATAGTAGTCAAAAATAAAGAAAAATACAGAGTATTTTTAGCTGCAAATGAGGAGTTTATCCAGAGTGTAGCTACACTTTTTTTAGAAGAAGAGAAAAGTGATGAAGAGACACTCAAAGATATGACGCTTGAGACTGCAAACTTGATTATTGGAAGCGCAAAAGTGCTCGCTCAAGAGTCTGAAAGTCCATATGATATAGGAACACCTTATTTTCAAGATGTCACTGCGTTTAGTATAGCCTGTGACGAAATAGTCACCTTGTCAAATGGAGAGAGTGAACTTATCATTGCTATTAAGGAATTAGATGCCTCATAAAAAAGAATTTGACCCAGAGAGTGATCTTTCATGGATGGACTACTCTGGAATTTTAGATATGGAAGTTGAATTTGTTGCAGATTTGGGTGAGACGAACCTGACTGTAGGTGAAATTTTAAAACTTGAAAAAGGTTCAATAATCGATTTGAAAAAACCTGCAGGAGAGAGTGTGGAGTCCTATGTAAATGGCCGCATACTGGGAAAAGGTGAAGTTATGGTTTATGAAAAAAATCTTGCCATTCGTATTAATGAAGTTCTTGATTCAAGTGCCGTTTTATACTACCTTTCAAAAGAGAGACTATGATAAAAATTTTTTTATTACTTCTTACACCATTTCTTCTCTATGCAACGAAAATTCTCAATTATAATGTATATGACAGAACTGACAGAGTTGATGTTATGCTTACATTTGATACGCCATATAATGGTATAGTCAAGCAAAGGACAACAGACTCAAAAATTATTTTAACATTAGAAAATGTCACCATTGAAGCACAAAAATCTAAAAAAATATCATCTAAATATGTACAAACTCTTATGATTGTCCCTTTGCAAAACTCTACACAGATAATAGCTGTAGCACCAACAGAAAGAGTGAGATTTTTGGCATCAAAAACAACTGACGGATATGGTTTAAGACTGCGTTTTACATCTAAAGCCACACATACAAAACAGAGACAAGCTTCCAGTGTTCAAAATTCACTAGCAATGTTGCCTACAAAAAAAGATGAAAATATATCAAAAAGTTATTACATAGTTATCAGCATAATGGTTATAGGTATATTTATACTCTTATACATTAAACGAAAAGTAGTGCCAAACAAAGAGACTCCAAAAAAAGTAAAAAAAGATGCATGGTTATTTGAATCAACACAAAAAAGCAAACAAACTCCGCAACAAAATGAATTAAATAGTGTCACGATCAGATTCCAAAAGACCATTGATAGTGATAATAGTGTAGTAATGTTGGACTTTGCAGAGCAGAGTTATTTAGTCTTAATGGGGAAAAGTAATATTTTACTTGATAAATTCAGGGAGAACAAACCTACTTCACAGCAGGAATTTGAATCCATCTTACAAAGTAGAAATGATGAGTTAGAGTCTTTTCTTGCTACTTCATCTAAGCACAAAGATGAAAGAAATGATAAAACACAAGAACCACTCCAAGCATATAAGGAAAAAGCTGCTACACTCCTCTACAGTGACAATCAGTAGTAATAAAACTACTTTTTGTTTCTCTTATGACTCTCTTTAAGTAGTTTTTTTATTGTTTTTATATGCGCTACACTCAACTCATACTTCTCATCCATTAACTTGTTAATATGAAAAACCTCTGTAACTGTGATACCGTAAGGATCTTTTTTCTCTTTTACAAGTTTATTTGACTCATTAAAGCTGTAAAGATACAACCTTTTTCTGTTTGTTTGAATATAGTAAGTCACTACAATTTCATCAGAGTATTTTTTTTCTAAAGCAATGACAACACGCTGATTTTCATCATACTCATTATCTTGAATATTAAGTATATTTTTCACATACTTTACAGCTATATATCCTACATAAAATTTATTATATAAGTCATGATATCTTTGAGTATTCTCATTCATCAAAAATTTCATATCAATAATATGATTCTTATGCTGTCTGAGTGTCTTAGTAATCCAACTCATTGTATTATAGTATCTAAAAGGATGTAATTTTAGAGTGTGCGCTTCAATCATCTTTTTGGATTTGATTTTATCTTTTGGTAAAAGTTTTCTTTTTTCCAGTGCCGTTATATACTCTAAAACTTTAGAAGCGGAAAACTCTTTCGTAAACCAAACTTTACAATATGAAGGAAACTGCTTTGTCCCGGTTGCACCCTCATTTAAAATAATAAGAGCTTTAATAGTATAGTTTGGAAATATAGTCTCCAAAAGAGCTTTTTTCTTTCTCAAACGTCTTCGTAGTTTCAATACGGACTTCACTAAAGTCATCTCAACAAAATAGAGTTCATTGTTCTTAGTAATGAACATAGCATCAAACTCGCTGATTTCTCTACTTTTAGTTCTATAAACAATTTGTTCTTTTTCACTTATGGAGAGTGTATTTGCATACGCTTTATGCTTATTTTGATGAAAACCTTTTAAGATAAATTTTTCAATATCATCATTATCTTCGGCATAACGCAGAAGTTTTTCATAGATAAAGTTTTCATATACTTCACCCTCAAAAGAGCGATATGAGCTCAGATAAGCCGGATCATCAAGTTCGATTCCTTTATCTATTAAAGAGAGAAGATGCTTGGTATTGTAGTCATAATGCAACAGGTTATCAGAGATACCTTCCGTCTCTAAATTAGCAATAGATTTTGTTATCTCTAGCATTACAGTGTCATCTCGCCATTTTTAAAGAAGGTATCAATAACCTCTCGATACTCTTGAATATCATCAATAGTGTTAACCTGATTTCTCAGTGCTGAAGCACCACGGTAACCTTTGGAGTAAGTATGCGTATGTTTTCTAAACATAGGAACTCCATGTTGTCCATAAAAATCAATCATTTTGTCAAAATGCTCCATGATTATCTCATGTTTGAGTTTTTGATCAACATGCTCTTCACCACTGCGCAACTGGTGAAAAATCCATGGTGCACCAACTGCACCACGTCCAATCATAACACCATCAGCACCGGTATGCTCCAACACCCATTTTGCTTTTTCAAAGGAATCAATATCACCATTTGCGATAACAGGAATATTTACAGCCTCTTTTATCTCTCTTATAGCATCGTAATCAACTGCAGCTTTAAATTTTCCAGCACGAGTTCGTCCATGAACTGCCAAAAAATCTGCACCGCTGTCTTCTACGACTTTAGCAATCTCTACATGATTTTTCTCTTCAAATCCAAGTCTTATTTTTACACTTGTTAAATTTTTATTTGATGTTTCTTTGATTGTTTTAATAATATCTCCCATTAGTGGAAGATCTAATAACAAAGAACTGCCACTGCCATGCCCTACTACTTTGGGAACAGGGCATCCACAATTAAGGTCAATAATATCAATACCATCCTGTTCATTTAAAATTTCAACAGCTGAACGGACAATATCGACATCAGCACCGGCAATTTGTACAGAGTAAGGATTTTCAAGGGGAGATTTTTGAAGCATATGAAGTGTTTTTTGTGAACCGTGAGCCAAAGCATTTGAACTTAGCATTTCACTCACAGTTAAATCGGCACCAAACTTTTTAACTACACTCCTAAAGGGAAGATCTGTAAAACCGGCTAATGGTGCCAGTACATAAATCGGCTTATCAAAAGAGAGTGTATCATTCATAAAACGATCTATACAAAAAGATTGATACTAAAGTTTTTACCACACTCTTTAAGAGCACGATATGCCTTAAAGTTTTGATACTCATCTTGTTGTGAATTGTCCAAGATTGCATCAGCAGGTGCTAACATCTCTAAGTCATAAAGAGTAAATAAATATGCATCAATCGCATCTTCATGTTTTTCAGATAAAATTTCAAAAAGTTTGATTCTCTGTTCTGGAATCATATCAGTTTTTGAAAGTTCTTTAGAGAGTTCAATAAAATCTTCTTTCGTTAAATCAAGTTCTTCAAAAAGAGATATAAGCGTATCATTATCAATAGTTAAAGTATTTTCATCTGCATTGATTCTTGAAAGAATAGTATTTAAAGCATCTCGAGTAAGATATTTTTTATACTTCTCAATATTAGCAGATGTAGCTGTTTTAATATATTCTAAATAGGCTTCTTTTCGTAACTGCTCTGGGTATTTATTTTCATTTGCCAAAATATCTTCAGCTTTAATTTCACCCTTTTTAAACTTGTTACGCATATTTTGAATAACAAGTTCATTATCAAAAGGAAGATTGAATTGTTTTAAATCTGCTACTTCACCATTTTTAATAGTTTCAATCGCATTGATAATTTTTTCAATTTTTTCATTTTTGATTTTACCGCGTAAATCACCCATCGGATAGATAGCACTGTTTTCAAGAAGAGCACCTAAAAGTTTATATCTTTCAGTTTTAAAAGTATAATGTCTCTCTTTTTTACCAAGATATGTATCAGCGATTTCATCAATGATTTTTTCATAATCTTTATCATATTTTCGCAGCTTAAAATTACCCAGTACTGAGTAAAATGTCATATGTGCCACACTTGCAAAATACAAAATCACAAGAGGGAGTATAACCCATAGAGCTACGGAGAGTGAAGGCATCGGAATACCGAAGAAATCCATACTCATACTCGTCTGTGTAACATATGCGTAAACATACCAACCAACCAAAGCTATCCATATAAACGCAGCTATTGTATATCTTTTTATATACATTTTGACTTCCTTCTTATTTAGATTTTTCTACAATTTCTCTACAATCAATACAGTAAATTGCATGAGGTTTTACTTTTAATCTTTGAAACCCTATGTCATCTTCACACATTTCACAAATGCCATATCCCCCATTGGAAATTTTCAGCAACGCTTTTTGAATCTCTTTAAGCTCATGCATTTGTTGCTCATAAATAGCACTTTCAATCATAGAGTTGTTATTTACAGCTGCGTGATCACCTTCATCTTTAGCATCCATGCCACTCAATTCGTTTAACTCAACATTCACATTACTAAGATTTTCTTCTATCTGTTTTTGACGACTCTCTAAAATTTCTTTAAAATAATTTAACTCGCTTGCTTGCACTTACATTTCCCTTTATTTATGATATGGATGGTTACTTAATATAGAAAAACCTCTATATATCTGTTCTAATAAAACTGCTTTTGCAATTTTATGACTCATGGTTATTTTCCCTAAACTGATTACTGCATTACTTTGTTGCAGGAACTCCTCTTCAAAACCATAAGCTCCACCAATAAAAAACTTCACGTTCATTTTATCATTTAATAACTTACTAAATTCAAAACTATCTATAAGTTTTCCATTTGGATGCAAAGTTATACAAAAATCTTTCCCAATATAAGCTTCTAAAACCTTCGTATATGCCTTTTGAGCAGCTTGGGGGGAAATTGTGTGTGCTTTTGTTACATCTTTTGTAAAAATTTCAATATCTTTTATATTTGCGAAACGACCTATCATCTTTGTCAAATCTTTATAAAGAGGATCATAAATTGATTTTTCTTTTTTCGCTATTGAAATTATTTCTATATTCATTAGAGTAATCCACTGCCAATAACATGATACGCTACATTTTCAAACCTGTCATTTAAGCGCACTCCACCGATAGCAGCCACTAAATGTTTTGATTTTGCAGCAATTTTATCTAAGTCATCTCCCAAAACAGTAGTAATATCCGTTTTTGTTGATGTTTCTCGATATGCTCCAAGACCAATATAGTTCAGATCCATTCTGTTAGCATCAAGAACCTCTTCTTCGTTATGCGTAGAGAGTCCAAGAATTTTATCTTCTTTTATAACAGATCTTAATATAGATACTGCTTTATATGGATCAGAATCAATCTCTTTTAAATCTTCTTGTCCAATATGAACTCCATCGCAGTATTCAATAAGTTCATAAGCATCATTTATAATTAAAAAACCTTCATATTGCTTTCTTATCGCTATTAATTGCTGCTTCATAAAAGAGATATCACCATTTTTATTGCGGTATTGTATGATTTCTGCGTTTTGCTTTTTTGCAATATCTATAAACTCATCAATAGACAAGCCATTTTTATCAAGCATATCCTGATCGCAAAGCGCATAAAGTTTCATACTAGTCTTTTTTTAACATTGTTAATAAATCTGATAGTGTCTGTTTCAAATTGTTTCTATTGACAATCATGTCAATAGAACCATGTTCAAGCAAGAACTCAGCTCTTTGGAATCCATCTGGAAGTTCTGAACCAATCGTTTGTTCAATAACCCTTTGCCCGGCAAAACCAATTAGTGCACCGGGTTCAGCGATAATTATATCTCCCAGATTTGCAAACGAAGCACTTACTCCACCCATCGTAGGGTCTGTAAGAACAGAGATAAACGGTAGGTTGTGATTTGCAAGTTTTGCCAATGCAGCAGATGTTTTACTCATTTGTAAAAGTGAAAAAGTTGATTCTTGCATTCTCGCACCGCCAGAAGCACTTAAGATAACTAAACCTTGCTTTTTCTCAATTGCACGTTCTGCTGCACGAACGATTTTTTCACCTTCAACAGAACCAAGACTACCACCCATAAAAGCAAAATCAAAAATAACAAGCTGAACATCTACTCCATTCATCTGACATTCACCACTTACAACAGAAGATTTTCTTCCTGTCTTAGCAAATGCTTCTTCTACTCTTTTTTTATAAGGTTTTTTATCTACAAATTTGATAGGATCAACAGGTTCTAATCCTGCGTCATATTCAAAAAATGTTCCCTCATCTGCCAACATTTTCAGTCGCTTATCTACACCGATTCGAATATGAAATCCACATTTTGGACAGACATAATTCTGGTGTTCGACCTCTTTGTAGTACATCAAAGAGTGGCATGATTTACACTTTATCCAGTGCGAACCAGCTTCCGCTTTTTCAGGCTGTTTTGTTTCAAATGTTTTGGTAAAAATGTTTAATAAATTCAAAAAAAATCCTTCAATCATATATAAGTACTGTATTATAGCAAATTAATAGTAATTTTAAAGATTATTTTGTGTTTAACGCGGTAAATTTATTTGTTTTTCATAGAGGATTAAGAAAAATATGTTTACTTATCACCATAACAACTATAGAAATGTTATGGTGATAAAAGATTAGTTAATCAAAAGAAAAACTACTATTTTAATAAAGAAGAGGTAATACTTCTTGCTGCTTCACGACCGTCATAAGCTGCAGTAACAACTAAGTCAGCACCACGGAAACAGTCACCACCGGCATAAATACCCGCAGTCGATGTTTCATGTGTCTCTTCATTTATAATAATCCCACCCCATGAATTTGTCTCTATACCGTTTTCAGCTAAGAACGAAGGTACAGACGGATCAAACCCTAGTGACATTATAACAACATCTGCATCAACTCTGTATTCAGAATTTTTTATCTCTTCCATGCGTTGACGACCTGATTCATCTTTTGCTCCAAGTGTCGTTTTAACTACTTCAACACCAACAGCCTTACCGTCATCATTGAGTATAATCTCTTTAGGAGAGACAAGAAATGTAAAATCAACACCCTCTTCCATCGCGTTTTTATACTCTTTTTTACTTCCTGGCATATTGTATTCATCACGACGATAGAGACATGTAACAGATTTTGCACCTTCACGTTTTGCAGTTCTTAAACAATCCATTGCAGTATCACCACCACCGATCACTACAACATTTAAATCTTTAAAATCAAACTTTTTCTCATATGATAGATTGAAATTTTTTCTTTGAATATTTGTTAAATAATCCATCGCTTTATAGACATTAGAAGCATTTTCACCGGCTATTCCTGCACTTTTTGCTTTTGTTGCACCAACACCTACAAAGATAGCATCATGAGAATTTGCAACAGTTTCAAAATCAATATCACGTCCTACTTCACAGTTTAACTCAAGTGTAAGTCCGGCCTCTTCTAAAAGTTTTACACGTCTCTCAACCACTTTTTTGTCTAATTTAAAGTTTGGGATACCATATGTCAAAAGTCCACCGGCACGATCACTTCTCTCATACATAGTCACTGCTATTCCTGAACGCAGCAGGTATGTCGCAGCTGAGAGTCCGGCAGGACCACTTCCAATGACAGCAACCTTTTTATCTGTTGTGATTCCTGGAAAATCCGGAGTAAATCCTGCTTTAAATCCTGCTTCTGTAATGTGTGTCTCAACTGAACCGATTGTAATGGCACCATGACCGTCATTTAGAGTACAGTCACCTTCACACAATCTGTCATGAGGACAGACTCTTCCCATAACTTCAGGGAACGGTGATGGTTCATTTGAGAGTTTGAATGCGAACTCTAAATCTTTTTCAGCAATAGACTTGAGCCATTGAGGAATATAGTTATGTAAAGGACACTTGTTTAGACAAAAGGGGTCACCACACTGAATACATCTCTCACTTTGTGTTGCAGCATCGCCACCCTCAAATACTTCGTAAATCTCACCAAAATCTTTTACTCTTTCAACGACCAATCTTTTTGCAGGCTCTATTCTTTCAGTCTTTAAATATTCTCTCATAATTAGTCTCCGTTCTCTAGGTTAAGAGGTAGTTTCGTTAAATTTTTTGGTTTTACAAGCCAAAAGTTTCTTACTTCGACTCTAAAATTTTCAAGTAATTCTTGTGCTTTTTTACTCTGCGTTTCGACAAGGTAATCTTTTAACAGACGTTTTAAGTAGTGTCTAGCTTCATCACCCTCGTCTGTATCAATTCTAACAGCTTCAACAAGCTCGTGATTTACATTTTCAACAAACTCATGCTCTTTGTCATATACAAAACTGATTCCACCCGTCATACCAGCACCAAAGTTGATTCCTGTTTTACCAAGGATAACAACAACACCGCCAGTCATATATTCACAGGCATTATCACCTGTACCCTCAACGATAGCAAATGCACCTGAATTACGAACAGCAAAACGCTCACCAACACTTCCAGAGATGTAAAGTTTACCACCGGTAGCACCATAAAGACAGGTATTACCACCTGCTGAGAACTCTTCACCTTCATTTTTTGATGTAATGATGATTTTACCACCGTGCATACCTTTACCGATGTAATCATTTGCCACACCATTAAGATAGATAGAGATACCATTAATCAAGAATGCACCAAGAGCCTGACCTGCAATACCACTTAAATTAATTCTGATAGTATCGGCTTTAAGACCTTCATCTCCATAATACTCAGCAATTTCACCACTTATCAAAGTACCGAAACTTCTATGAATATTTTTAATCTCTCTTTGAATTCTAATAGGTTGTTCAGGAGACTTAATAGCCGTCATAGCCTCTTTTAAAACATCTTTTTCATACGCATTGTCATCGAAAGGAGGATTAAATCTTTGTTGGTGCGTATTTACACCCTCTTCCATATGTAAAATAGATGAAAAGTCAAATTTTTTCGCAAATGCATCATCTTTTACTTTTAAAAGATCTGCACGACCTATCATCTCTTCCATCGTTTTATAGCCGAGTTCAGCCATAATTGCTCTGATATCTTCTGCAAGATATGTAAAGTAGTTGATTACTTGATCAACATGCCCTTTAAAGAATTCATCACGAAGTTTTTCATTTTGGGTAGCAATACCTACGCTACATTTGTTTACATGACAGATACGAAGCATTTTACAACCAACAATAGTAAGTACACCTGTACCAAAAGCGTAAGATTCAGCACCAAGAAGTGCAGCTTTTACAATGTCCAGTCCAGTTTTTAGTCCGCCATCTGTTTGGAGTTCAACCAAACCACGAAGATTGTTTGCTTTAAGGGCATTATGTGCTTCACTTAGTCCAATCTCCCATGGATTACCTGCGAACTTGATAGAAGTCAAAGGAGCAGCACCGGTACCGCCGTCACCACCTGAAATGATGATCTTATCTGCATAGGCTTTTGCAACACCTGCTGCAATCGTACCGACACCCATAGTAGAAACAAGTTTAACTGCTACGCGAGCTTTAGGGTTAACCTGTTTCATATCAAAGATAAGCTGTGCCAGATCCTCAATCGAATAGATATCATGATGTGGCGGAGGTGAAATAAGCGTAACACCCGGAACCGTATGACGGAGTTTTCCAATCAGTGGAGTAACTTTATGTCCTGGAAGCTGACCGCCTTCACCCGGTTTTGCACCTTGGGCAACTTTAATCTGAATCTCTTCAGCCGAACGTAGATAAGCCGGAGTAACACCAAAACGTCCTGATGCAACCTGTTTGATTTTAGATACTCTCTCCGTACCAAATCTTGCTTTATCTTCTCCACCCTCTCCTGAGTTTGATTGAGCACCGATACGGTTCATGGCAATAGCAATTGTTTCATGCGCCTCAGGTGAAATAGAACCAAGACTCATAGCAGCCGATGCAAAACGTTTAAATATCTCCTCTTTTGGCTCTACTTCAGAGATATCAATAGACTTTCTGTCAGAATCAAACTCAAAAAAGTCACGAATAAATTTCAATCCGCGTCTGTTTACAAGATTTTTCAGTTTGTCAAAATTTGCCTGTGAAGGATGTTTACTAACATCATGAATAGCGTGAATAACAGCAGGACCAAAGTCATGGTGTTCTTGTCCTGTATAAAATTTATAATATCCACCAATGTTTAGTGGGAAAATTTTATTAAAACCAGTCGTATTAAACGCATCTTTATGTGTTTTTGCCAATCTTGCATCAAGATCTTCATATGTCAAACCAGAGAGTGTAGAGTGTGATGCTTCAAAGCATTCTTTAACAACTTCTTCATTAAGTCCAATGATATCAAAGAGCCCAGAATTACGATATGAAGCAATAGTCGAAATACCCATCTTGGACATGATTTTAAGAAGTCCGCTGTTTAATGCAGTATGGATTGATTTATACGCTTCAGAACACTCCATCTTCATAATTTTAGATTTTTCTAACTCTGTTGTTACTGTAGCAAAAAGAAGATAAGGGTATATTGCACTTGCACCATACCCCAACAGAACAGCTGCACTGTGAGAATCAACAACTTCTCCACTTACTGCTATCATAGAGACCAAGTGACGTACTTTTGCTTCTAAGAGTGCAGAATTTAAACGTCCTACTACAAGAGCCATCGGCATAACTCTCTTCTCTTTGCTTAATGCACTGTCATCTAAAATAACTATACGAGTACCCTCGTTTTTAACAGAATCAACAACTGTATCGACAAAATTTTTCAAAGAAGTTTTTAAATCTGACTGATAAACAGTAGAAAATGTCGCATTTTTATAAAAATCCTGATATCTTGGAGATTTTACATCACCAAAAGATTTTAAAACTTCCAGTTTTTCATTTGTAATAATCGGAGAAATAGACTTCAATCTATGTGCATGAGAAGGCACTTCATCAAGTATGTTATGTACCTCTCCAAATCCAGTATTTAAACTCATAACTACTTTTTCACGAATAGAGTCAATTGGCGGATTTGTCACTTGAGCAAATTTTTGCTTAAAAAAGTCAGTAAAATTTCTCTGTTTTTCAGAAAAAGCTGCAAGAGGAGTATCGTCTCCCATTGAGCCTACTGCCTCTTTAGAATCTTTTATCATAGGCTCAATTACTTGCTCTATTATCTCTTGGGTAACATTAAAGTATCTTTGCTTGTTGACAAGTGTATCTTTATCAATTGTAACACAACTTGAATACTGCTCTTCAACATGCTCTTGAAGATATATCATATGCTCATTTAACCATTTCATATAAGGGTTGGAAGATTTTAGATAATTGTCTATTTCATTACTTTTCAGCAGTTTTCCAAACTTAAGGTCAAGCCCTAGCATTTCACCAGATTGTAGGCGGCCTCTCTCTTTGATATCTTCTTCAGCAATATCTACAACACCATATTCACTTGCTATTAAAAGATTGTCATCTTTTGTTACGATATATTTTGAAGGACGCAGACCATTTCTATCTAAAACACATCCAATATAACGGCCATCTGTTACGCTAAACGCAGCAGGACCGTCCCATGCTTCAAATACAGTTGAGTGGTACTCATAAAATGCACGAAGCTCCGGATCCATATGTGGAGCATTTTGCCAAGCCGGAGGAATAACTGCACGAACAGCTTTAAAGAAGTCCATACCGTTTACAATTAAAAATTCAAAAAAGTTATCAGCTGATGCACTGTCTGATGAGCCTGGTTGAAGAATTGGGAGTAGTCTTTGGATCTCTTCATCAGTAAAAACTTCACTTTTAATTGATTCTGATTTAATCGCCACATTTATACGGTTTGCCTCAACAGAGTTGATCTCACCATTATGTGCTACAGCACGGAACGGTTGTGCCAAACGCCACTCAGGGAGTGTATTTGTTGAAAAACGCTGATGGAAAAGAGAGAAAGAGATTTTAAAGTTTTCACTTTGTAAATCTTTATAGAACTCTTTAATATGAGTAGGCATTACAAGCCCTTTATATGAAAGGACTTTAGAGCTCATTGAAGCTATGTAAAAATCTCTATCATCAACTAGTTTATGTTCTGCTTCTTTACGAGAAAGATAAAGCAGTGCATCAAATCTGTTTGTTGCCATAATTGAGTTGGCAATAATAAAAACTTGCATGATATTAGGGAGTGAAGCCAGAGCCTGTTCACCAAGTGCATTTGTATTAACAGGAACTTCTCGTTTTAAGATAACTTTTAAGTCATTATTGTTACAAATCTCTTCAAGTACATCCAACTGTTCTAAATTTTTTGTGAAGACCGAAGCAATAGCAAACTGCTTAGGCAGTTCCACTCCACTCTTTTGAGCTTCTATTCTCATAAAGTCTGTCGGCATAGAGAGTAAAAGACCACTACCGTCCCCAGTTTTTCCGTCTGCTGCTACAGCACCACGATGCATCATACGCTCAAGCGCTGTTACTGCATCATTCAACACCTTGTGTGAAGGTCTGTTTTTGATATTAGCAACAAGACCAAACCCACAGTTATCCTTAAAGGATCTTAATAAATCACGATGTTCAACCATTATAACTCCCAAATTTTTAAATTTTATATAAAACTTATATAAATTTAATCTCTTTTTAAAGAAACTTAGTCTATTTAGAGATAAAGCGTATAAATTATACTTTTTTTTACTTTAAATAAGGATAATAATAGTAGAATTTCTAATAAATAATAAGCAAAGTGTGTACATAGGAAGCAATTAGTGCAGGGATATATCATAAATCTTAACCGTGTAAAAGAAGAAGATCTAATAGTTACAATAATATCAAAAAAAAACTTACACACACTTTATAGATTTTATGGTGCACGCCACGGAGTCATCAATCTTGGATTTAAAATCGACTATGAGATAGAGGAGTCCACTAAAGGCGGTATCTCACGGCTTAAAGATGTTATCCACATCGGTTACAAATGGATAAACAACCACGAACTGCTGCGTTTATGGCAGAACTTTCTCGCTCTTTTCTTAAAACATCTCAAAGATAGTGAAGATATTGGCACATTTTATTTTGATTTACTGAATGAAGCAGAAAAGAAATGGGACAAACAAAATCCAAAAAGAGTAGCTGTTGAAGCCTATGTAAAACTCTTGGAAAATGAAGGTCGTTTACATAAAGATATGCACTGTTTTTTATGTTCACAAATCATAAAAGATGATATTTCTCTCATCCGAGCCTATCTGCCTACTCATCCCAACTGCAGCCATACACTTCCGATAAACAGAGCAGCACTCCAAGAACTTTATAACAACAAATCGTCTCTCTTTTTAAGTGATAAGGAGATTGAACGGTTATGGAATATCTTGATGGAAGGTCTATAAAAGTTCTTTTTTATAGTGTTTATTATATTCCACTATCATGCCGTGAAAATCAGCGAAAACGCTAAAAATTTCATCTTCTTTATAGTGTAAACGCAGCGATGATTCTAAAAAAACTTTATACTCTTTATATGTTTTAAACACAATTCCAAACTTTTTTAGGAGTCGTTTTGTATAACTATCTACTACCATTTCATCTCTAAAACAGCCATAACACAAAATAGCATCAGCACTCTCCTCGCCTATCCCTTTTTGCTCTAAGAGCCACTCTCTTGTTACCTGCTCTTGAAAGATTTCAAAAGTTTGAAACTCTTTTTGAATATTTGCTGCAAGCGCCAAAAGTCTGGGAGCTTTTTGATTGTAAAAACCACTTGGTTTTATCATCTCCTTTAAAGCACTCTCCTTTAGCTCTCTAAACGCAGTAAGTTCCAAATACCCTTCTAAATTCTCAAGTGAACGCTCAACATTTTTCCATGTAGTGTTTTGTGTAAGAATTGCACCTATAACAACTTCAAAAGTTCCTGCGTTTGGCCACCAGTATTTTGGAGAATTTTTGAGTAAATCTTTCTCTTGCAAAAAAGCATAAAGCTCTTTTGAGTTTTTTATCTCTAGCAAGTTTGTTTTTGCGCTACCAGCGATGCTACGCGTATCTTTTCTCCACGCAGATTTATCTCGTCTTTTTCTTCATAGTAAACAATATTAAGACCAATAAAAGCGTGTAAAAGTTCATTTTTTCTTAGTAAGTATTCAGGATTTGCAGGATTATCAAAATCACCATGTGCGACTATAAAAGTCTCAAAAATCACTACTCCCCCACTTTTGAGAGCCTCTTTGATTTGAGGGAAAAAACGTCTTTGAAGATAGTTGATATTTATAATCAGATCATATTTGTTATTTTCCAAAGTATAACTATCGAGATCCACCTCAATTTTGTTAATATTTGCATCATCTTTGACACAAGAGAGTGCATAGTCACTCAAGTCAACAGCATCGACAACAAAACCTTTCTCAGCCAAAAAGTGAGTATTTCTTCCTGTTCCGCATGCTATATCCAAAGCAGTGCCCACATTTGCCACATCTACATATTTTTCAACTATCGGCTCTACATTTTTTCGCATCGGTTTTTCGACATGACGTTTGTTCCATCGCTCTTTATCTTCATACATCACTTCTCCTTCTCTTTATTAATTCACTTCTCATTCCTACTCTCAAAAACACTGTTTTTGTAGCTTTAAGGGTTGTCATGAAAGTCTGTTTTTATACTCTTCATACCCAAACTCTTTAATGAGTTCTATCTCACCACCACTGCGTTTAATAACAAGTGATGGAAGCTTGATACCGTTAAAAGTGGTATTTTTGACAAAGGTATAGTGGATCTGATCTTCAAAAATAACTCTGTCTCCGATTTGCAGAGGCGCATCAAATGAGTAATCACCCATAATATCCCCTGCCAAACAGGTGTTACCACCCAAACGGTAGGTATACATTTTTTCTCCCGCTTTAGCACTGCCACGAACTTCTGCACGATATGGCATAGCAAGTGTATCTGGCATATGTGCTTCAGCGGAGGTATCAAGTATGGCAACACTCATACCGTTTTCAAAAACATCAAGTACACTCGTTACCAAATACCCGCTCTCCCAGCCAACAGCCTCTCCGGGCTCAAGATAGACATCAACTCCGTACTTCTTTCTAAACGCAGTGATAAGTCTAATGAGTTTTTCAACATCATACCCCTTTTTCGTGATATGATGCCCCCCTCCAAAGTTAATATATTTGAGCTTTTTAAAGTATTTTGAAAAATTCTTCTCAAACGCAGTCACTACCTCTTCGAGCTCATCTGCTCCCTGCTCGCACAGTGCATGAAAATTGAGACCGTCAAGATACTCCAAGACGGACTCATCGAAATTTTTGAGAGTCGTGCCCAGGCGGGAGTACAATCCACAGGGATTGTAAATATCCACAGGAGAGGAGGAGACTTCAGGATTTATTCTCAGTGAAATTTCAATGTTGGGGTTTACCTCTTTGACTCTTTTGATATAACGATGCAGTTGTGACGGTGAATTAAAGACAATGTGGTCTGAGATACGGGCAATCTCCTCTATTTCATCATCTTTAAACGCAGGAGAATAGGTGTGTACCTCTGCATGCTCATTCCACTTGCAAAACTCTTCACGAGCAAGTTTGGCTTCATAAAGTCCGCTTGCAGTACACCCTTTGAGATACTTCGAGACAAGTTCAAATGTACTCCACATCGCAAAGCCCTTAAGAGCCAAAATGACTTTTGCACCACTCTTTTCTTGAACATAATCCAAAATCTTGAGATTACGCTCAAGCAGTTCCTCTTCACAAAGGTAGTATGGTGTTTTTAGAGCTCTTGAATTTTCCAAGGGAGTCCTTGTTTGTTAAGCTCATCCATAAACGGATCAGGATCAAACTCTTCCATATTATGCACACCCT
>CAZCMR010000019.1:0-30211 GCA_964499805.1 uncultured Sulfurimonas sp. | reverse complement strand
GGAATGTAGGTCGCTGCCTAGTTGATCAGTTACTTTCTTTCTTTTTATTCTCTTTCTTTTACTTCATTTAATAATCATTAAAATTCTTTTTTTTAGTTTAATTGTTTTATTTGTATTGTGTCTTTTTATCAGTTTCTTTATGATACTATTTCATATATTATTTTAGGATATTTTATGAAAGAGTACATTAAAAATCAAATAAAAAAATCTTACGAAACAAAACAAGCAATATATGAAGATGAAAAACTACTAAAGAAGATTGAAGAAGTGGCTAATTTATGTGTCAATCTATATCGTGGGGATAAAAAGACTATTTTAGCGGGCAATGGTGGAAGTGCTGCGGATGCACAGCATATTGCTGCTGAATTAGTGGGGCGTTATGGCTTTGATAGACCTTCTATTCCTTCTTTGGCTCTTACAACTGATACATCTAATTTGACTGCTATTGGCAATGATTATGGGTATGATTATGTCTTTTCTCGTCAGTTAGAGGGTATGGGACAGAGTGGAGATATCTTTATAGGGATTTCTACTTCAGGTAATTCCATCAACATTATAAATGCTTTTGAGAGTGCTAAGAAAAAAGGTATTACTACTATAGCATTAGTTGGAAGAGACGGTGGAAAAATGGCACAGATGGCTGATATAGCTTTAATCGTTCCATCAGATTCTACACCTCGTATTCAGGAATCACATATCTTAATCGGTCATATTTTATGTGATATTATAGAAAAAGAAATTTTTGGAAATGGTGTCGGTAAGTAGTTTATGAATAAAGCTCTTTTTTTAGATAGAGATGGTGTAATAAATATAGAAAAAGATTATCTATATAAACAGAGTGAATTTGAATTTATAGATGGTATTTTTGAATTATGTAAATATTATCAAAAATCAGGTTTTTTGATAATTATTGTAACTAATCAGTCCGGAATTGCACGCAAATATTATTCAGAAGAAGATTTTTCTAAATTAACTAAATGGATGATAGCTGAGTTTAAAAAGCATAATATCAAAATAAGTAAAGTCTATCATTGCCCTCATCATCCGGCTATTTCAGGTCAATGTAGCTGTCGAAAACCAAGACCGGGTATGATATTAAACGCAGCTAAAGAGTTTAATATTGATCTTGATAAATCTATATTAGTTGGTGATAAGGAACGGGATATTGAAGCTGCTTTAAATGCAGGGATTCGTGAAACTTACCTATTTTCTCCTGATAATAGCGTAAAAAAATCAAAAGCTACAAAAATTGTAAAAAAATTTGATGAGATATGGAAGAGTGATGTTAATTTTAAATAGTGGCGGTACATTTAATAAAAGATATAACAGTATAAGTGGGGAATTGGAAGTTCCATATGATAATACAGCTCTAGATACAATACTTAAAAGTGTAGAGATTGATTATGATCTTGCTGGTGTTGTTTATAAAGATTCATTGCAAATGACATCTGATGACAGAAAAATGCTTGCCAATATAATTTTAGAATCAAGTGAAGAGAAATTTATTGTTATTCATGGAACAGATACGATGCACTTGAGCGCTGAGTTCTTTGATGAGATCTTTGATGATAGAGTTATAGTTTTAACCGGTGCCATGAGGCCTTTTGAAATTGATAATGTTGAAGCAAGTTTAAATCTTGGTATTGCACTCGGATTTTTAAAGGCCGCTTCACACAAAGGTATTTATATATGTATGAACGGTCATGTTGAGAAGTGGGATAAGATAGAGAAAAACAGAGATATAGGGAAGTTTCAAATTGTCAGATAAAATTGCTTGTACACATTGTCATCTTGAATTTTCAAAAGATGTAATGATAAAAGATGGTGAACATTATTTTTGTTGTAATGGTTGTCAAGGGGTTTATCATCTCCTCTCAGAGGAGGGCTTAGATGGTTTTTATGATAAGTTGGGCGACAACAAATTAGCACCACCTTCAAATCAATTTGAAGATGCATTAAACTTTAATGCTCCCGCTTTTTATGAACGTTTCGTAAATGTCAATAAAGAGGGATTTTGTGAAGTTTCTTTAATTATTGAAGGTATTCACTGCTCCGCTTGTGTATGGTTAAATGAAAAAGCACTTTTAAATATGGATGGTATAATCGCCACAAATATAAACTATACAAACAATAAAGCAAAAATTGTTTGGGATGATGAGATTGTAAAACTTTCTCAAATCATAGAGATGATTCGTGCCATTGGTTATGATGCCTACCCTTATGATGCATCTTTACAAGAAGAAAAAGCAAATAAAGAGCGTAAAGATTACTATTTACGCATTGCTGTTGCTGTTTTTGCAACAATGAATATGATGACTATTATGGTAGCTCAATATGCTGGATATTTTACAGGAATATCAGAGAATGTAAAACATATTTTAAATATTGGTGAATGGGTGTTGTCTACTCCTGTATTGTTTTATAGTGGCTGGCCGTTTTTCAGAGGTATGTATTTTGGATTAAAAACAAAAACAGTCAATATGGATACCTTGGTTACAACAGGTGCTCTATTAACATATATCTATTCTATTTATATAACTCTTACACGCAGTGGCGAAGCCTATTTTGATTCAGTAACAATGATTGTTACTTTTGTTCTTGTTGGGAAGTTCTTAGAAGCTCTCAGTAAGAAGAGTATAGCAGATACGCTTGATATTATGAGCCAGCATCTGCCAAGTGATGTCAAAGTAGTAGAAGATAAAAAAATTGTTACAAAGAATGTAAATGATGTTAAAGTTGGAGAGATTATTCTTCTTGGTGCCGGTGAACGTGCTGCTCTTGATGGAAAAGTGAGTGAGGGAAGTGGCAGTTTTGATGAATCAAGCCTTACAGGTGAGAGTGAACCGATTTTTAAATCTCAAGGTGATACAGTAATTAGCGGTACTGTTAGTATTGATGCAGATATACATTATTGTGTATCAAAAGATTATGCACACTCCACTATGAGCAATATTGTCTCTTTACTTGAAAATGCGATGAACAATAAGCCACATATCCAACAGTTGGCAAATAAACTAAGTGAATATTTTTCCACTGCTATTTTATTAATAGCTGCGTTTACATTTGTTGGGTGGTATCTCTACTCATCACTTTTTGAACAATCTTTTATGATTGCTATCTCTGTAATTGTTATTGCCTGTCCCTGTGCACTGGCTCTGGCAACACCTGTTGCAACACTTGTTGGACTTTCAATCGCATCGAAGCGTGGAATTCTTTTTAAAGAAGCAGCACAGTTAGAGACAATGGCAAAAGCAGATGTCTTGGTTGTAGATAAGACAGGAACGATAACACAGGGACGTCCGGAAGTTGTTCATACGGAGATAATAAAAGAGTTTGATAGATCACTGCTGTATTCTCTTTTGCTTAATTCCAAACACCCTATAGCAAAGGCCGTTGCTAATGCTATTTATGATGAAACTTTAGATTGTTATGCCTTAGAGAGTCTCAAAAACATTCCCTCACAGGGGATTACAGCCATGATCAATGGGAAGATGGTTGCAGGCGGTAATGCAAAACTGATGAAAACTGTTGGACTTGATGTTCAAAGCAGTAGTGAAAACAGTGAATTTTATTTTGCATACGGGGGAGATTTATTGGCAAAATATGAGCTTTTTGATATACCGCGTGAGGATGCTAAAGATGCAATCAGCAATATAAAAAAGATGGGTATTGAAATTATTATGCTTACCGGAGATCATGCTAAAAGTGCTCTAAAAGTTGCTGAAATGGTTGGAATAGATAGTTATGAATCGGAACTTACTCCAGAAGGCAAAGCAAAGTATATTGAATCTTTACATAAAAATGGTAAAACAGTTGTAATGGCCGGTGATGGTGTAAATGATATATTGGCCCTTGCTAGCAGTGATATAGCAATTGCTATGGGAAATGGAAGTGATATCGCCATAGAGGTCAGTGATGTTGTTCTTTTAAATGACACATTCAGTTCACTCTATGACAGTTTTAAAATCTCAAAACGTACTTTTAAAATGATTAAACAAAACCTTGGGCTCTCTTTGGTTTATAATGGTATTACCATTCCTCTGGCAATGGCAGGGTATATTATTCCTCTTATTGCCGCAATATCGATGAGTATAAGCTCTCTGCTTGTTGTTGGAAATTCAATGCGGATAAAATTAGGATATAAGGATTAAGTGATGGATAGTTGGGTAATTGGTATGATGCTTGGGGTCTCTGTCTTTTTAGGTAGTATTGCAGTAGTAGCACTTATGTGGGCTATTAAAAAAGGGCAGTTCGATGATCAGGAGAAGTTTTTAAATTCGGCGCTTTTTGATGATGTTGATGAACTTAATGATGCTGCCAAATTTGAACAAAAAAGAAAAGATGCTTTAAAGAAAAAAGAGTATAAACCTGAATAGAGAAAAGATGGAAGGTGAGTTGCCAAAAAGGCAACTCAAAGTAAAATATAAATTATTTACCGATAGTTTGAGAGAATGCTTCTAAATCAGCGTCAGAATAACGTGCTACTTGACCTTTCATAACACCTTTCATTGGTCCACCGAAAGTCCCAGCTTTATAACCTTTAAGAGCTTCTGCAATTTCAGCGTGAGTCATTTCTGAAACAACTTTAGATTTACCCATAGCGTGTTTCTCAAAGTTTTTACCATGACATGCAGTACAAGAAGCACCATTAACACCAGCCATAGCAACAGTTGATACTGTTAAAGCAGCGATTGAAGCGATTACGATTTTTTTCATTTTATTTCCTTAGTATAAAGTTTCGATTACATTATAATCGGTCTTGTCTTAAATACTTGTTAATGAATTAAAAGGTATTATTTTATTAAAATTAATTTATTATAGGTGTGAAGATGCGATACATAGAAGATGATTTAAAAGATACAACAATATTAATAACCGGTGGTGCAGGTTTTATAGGCTCAAACCTTGCATTTTATTTTCAAGAAAATCATCCAGAGGCAAAAGTAGTCATCTTGGACAGCTTTAGAAGTGGAGAGACCTTAAGTAACGGTAACTTAAAAAGTTTTGGTCACTTTAAAAATCTTATAGGCTTTAGAGGGGAGATAATAAGTGGGGATATTAACGATAAAGATCTTCTGCTTGATTTAGAAGTCAATTACGATTTTGATTATATCTTTCATGAGGCAGCCATTTCAGATACAACTGCACAAGAGCAGGACTTGATGATAAAAACAAATGTCAATGCCTACAAAGACCTGCTTGATTTGGCAGTGGCTCATAATGCAAATATGATCTATGCCTCTTCTGCTGCAACCTATGGGAATGCAGAGTCTCCTCAGAGAGTAGGACGTGAAGCACCAAACAACGTATATGGATTTTCAAAACTCTCTATGGACCATTTAAGCCGTGAATATATGAAAGATTGCGATATAAATATAGTTGGACTGCGTTATTTTAATGTTTATGGAGCTAGAGAGTATTTTAAAAATACAACTGCTTCAATGGTTTTACAGTTTGGTCATCAGATATTAGCAGGTAAAAATCCTCGTCTTTTTGAAGGCAGTGACAAGATACTTCGTGATTTCATTTATATAGAGGATATTATTCAGGCAAATATCAAAGCTATGCAGCCAAATACAAGTGGCATATATAATGTAGGGACAGGTAAAGCAAGAAGTTTTCAAGACATAGTAGATATTTTACAAAAAGAGCTTGGAACTTCTTTGGAGTGTGAGTATATCCCTAACCCTTTTGTCGGCTCTTATCAGTTTCATACAGAAGCAGATGTGCAGACAACAAAAGAGAGTTTGGGTTATGCGCCACGATTTGAGATGGAAGAGGGGATCAAAGCCTATGTTCCTGAGATAAAACGAATCTATGACACAGAAGTGAAAAAGTAAGATATGCAAATTTTTAAAGATGCAAAGCCAAAGATTTTAGTTCTTGGTGATTTGATGATAGACCACTACTTGTGGGGGTCTTGTGAGCGAATCTCTCCAGAAGCACCTGTACAGGTTGTAGATATTAATAAAGAGACAACGGTACTTGGTGGTGCAGGTAATGTTGTAAACAACTTAAAAGCATTGGGTGCAGAGGTGAGCGTAAGTGGTGTGATCGGTGATGATGAGAATGGTCAGGAACTTATTGATATGCTTCAAGAAATTGAGGTTGAGAGTAGTGGTCTGATTTTTCAAAAGAATAGAAAGACATCAAAAAAGAGTCGTGTTATTGCAGTAAGTCAGCAAATCCTTCGTTATGATAAAGAGAGTAAAGAGGATATTGAAGAGAGCTCAGTCGTAAAAATTTTAGAAAAACTGCAAGAGAGTGTAGCTGAGTATGATGCTATTATTTTATCTGATTATGGAAAAGGTGTTTTAACGCAATCAATGTGTCAGGGCGTTATCTCTTTGGCAAGAGAGAATGGGGTGAAAGTTCTTGTCGATCCTAAAGGGAGTGATTTTTCAAAATACCGCGGTGCATATCTTTTAACACCAAATAAAAAAGAGGCTATTTTAGCTACGGGTATAGATATAAAAGATGAAGTATCTCTGAAAGAGGCACTTTTAAAGCTGAAGAACGAGTGTGATCTTGATATTTCACTCATTACACTCTCTGAAGATGGTATAGGTATCTATGACAATGAAGTAAAAACTTTTCCGACTGTCGCAAAAGAGGTTTTTGACGTAACCGGTGCCGGAGATACCGTTATCGCATCTATTGCGTTTGCCTTGAGTATAGGCAAGGAGATAGATGAAGTTGCAAAATTTGCCAATCTTGCGGCAGGTGTCGTTGTCGGTAAAATAGGTTCAGCCACTGTAACTATCGATGAGATAGAGGAGTATGAAGCTTCACTGCATAAAAGTACTTCAGATGCGCATATTAAAAGTTTTGAAGATATAAACGCAGTGGTTGCTCGTTGTCGTGCAAATGGAAAAAAAGTTGTCTTTACAAACGGTTGTTTCGATATATTGCATGTAGGACATGTAAAATATCTTCAAATTGCAAAAAGTTTTGGAGATATTTTGATAGTAGGACTCAACTCAGACGAGTCAGTATCACGGCTTAAAGGTCCGACTAGACCTGTAAACATCGCCGAGGACAGAGCATATCTTTTGGCAGCTTTAGAAGCTGTAGATTTTGTTGTTCCTTTTAGCGAAGACACCCCTTATGATTTAATCAAGATGATAAAGCCTGATGTTTTGGTTAAAGGCGGGGATTATGAAGGTAAAGAGGTAGTCGGTACAGAATTTGCTGGTGAATTGAAACTTGTTGATTTTGTCGATGGCAAAAGTACAACAAAAACTATAGAAAAAATACAAGGAAAACAATGTTAAAAAAACTTGCTTTTATGGCAATTTTTGCTGTCTCTGCATTTGGAATGCATAGTGTTGAGGTAAATATCAATGACACAGATTTAGAGATTAGTGCTAAAATGGACTTAGGACAATTTAATTATAACGTAGAACCAAATACTACTTTTATGGGCTTTAGAATTGTAGATGCTGATGATACGCATGGTTCAAAAAATGGCTATAAAAATGATCCTTACTATGAGGCAAATTTTTTAATGAAAAAACCGCTTTCACGCAGCGGTCTGAGTGTTGGAATGGGAGTGAAGTTTAACTATACGACTGATTTTTCTTCAGTACCTTTAGGACTTGAAGCGACATATAAAATCCCAGCTGCTGCATTTGTGCCTATGTATCTAAATGGTAGTGTCTACTATGGTCCAAGAGTGCTTAGTTTTGGTACTGCAGACAGATACTATGAGTATCGTATCAGTTATGATATTGAACTGATAGATAATGGACGGGTGACAATCGGTTACAGGTCTATGCATACAAATTATGAAGATGTAAGAGATGATTATCTTTACAATCAAGCACTCTATTTTGGATTTAAATTTTTCTTTTAAATCTCTAGCTCTTTTACAGCTTCGATAACTTCAGAAGCTGTAATAGTCGTCATACACTCATGATGCTTCAGCGGACACTCTCTTTTCATACACGGACTACAATCCATCTCATGGCGTACCAGTTTACTTTTTTTATTTTTCCACTGGGAAGTCTCTTTGTATCGTGTCGGTCCAAATATGGCAACGGTTGGAACTTGATAGGCTGCTGCGACATGCATAGGACCGCTGTCATTGGTAATAAAAAGCGAACAGCCTCCAATATACGCACAAAGTTCTTCTATATTGGTTTTTCCTGCTAGATTTGTATAGTTTTGCACATTTAATTTTTGCAGGTTATCTTCTATCTCCTGCGCCATCTTCACTTCATTTGGACCGCCAAAGATGATGATGTCATATTTGTTATGAAAATAGGCCGCTACTTGTGCAAAACGTTCAGGATACCATCTTTTTGCACTGCCGTAAGTCGCTCCTGCGTTTATACCAAGAGTAGGTTTTTCAAACTTTTCAGGAGTTATATAGAGTTTCAGAGGCGGTATATCATAGTTTTTATTCTCATTATTTGCCATGGCAATTTGACAGTACTGTTTTACGAGATGCTGGTCTGTTTTTATGTTTGGAGTGTGCGATAAAAGAAGTCTTGAGTGCCATGAACGTCTTGCGCAGCAGATTACCGTCTTTGTTAAACGCAGCAGCATGGATGAATAGATATTGTCTCGAAAACTCACAGCCAAATGAAACTGACCAAGCTCTTTTGCAAGATGGTAGGTTGCCAAGAACCTCGATGAGGCTTTTTTTGTCTCATCTATGACGGCTCTTTCACATTTTGGATGGTGTTTGAGTGCTTCAATGCTTACATAGCTGCCAACAAAGGTAAAACTTGCATTGTGATAATGTGACGAGAGCAACTCAATAGCCGGAGTTGCCATCACTGCATCCCCTAACCAGTTTGGTAAAATTATTAAAATCCTCATATGCAAGAGTCCTTTTTAAAAATAATTCTATACAAGATATGTGTAACAATCCAGACGATAAAAAATGATGTAAGAATGTCACTTAAAAAGTGCCCACCTGCAATAAGGCGAGCAAAACTTACCAAAATACCGTAACTGATTGCAAGGCTCATCCAAAATGTTCTTCGTTTTGTCGCCAAAAGGGCAAAGCCTACAAAGGCAAACGCAGCAGAGGTGTGCCCTGAACTAAAGGAGTGTCCTTTTTGGTCGCTCAGTATAAATGCGGGAGTAAAAGTTTTGTCTCCCCCAAACTCTTTAATTTGAGCCGGTCTGGCTCTTCCCCAATGGTCTTTAAGGGTTGCGTTTACGATAACTCCAGGAGCAATACTGAGCACTAAAACGATATAAATAATAACTCTTGTGTTAAGATTTAAAATATTCGTTTTTTTTACTTTATTGTAGATATATATCCCCAAACTTCCGAGTGTAAACGCAGTGAGAAGTACTTTTACCGAATTGTAAAAGAATCTTTCAAAAGTTGAGCCTTTGAGATAAAAGGAACTGCCGTCATAAAAGAGAGAGGATACTTTAATATCTATCTGTGGAAAAATAATAAAGAAGATAGATACAATGAAAAATGCCAACCACATATAGAGACGGACATTAAAGTAGTTTCGCTTAAGCAGTTTTATCATTGTGCATCTTTTATAAAAATATAGAGTGGCGCAGTGCCGATTTTAAGTATTTTATCTTGTATTGGTTTGCCATTTCTTGAATATACGGTGAAAAAATCTTCATTTTTGAGTGTTGTTTCTTTGAGTGACCAGTGAATTTGAAGAAGTTGGTTGTTTACCAGACACTGTAATATATAGTAACCGCGTTTGATGTCGAGTCGTAAGAACTGTGCATTTTTAAGTATTGCAAACATATATTTGTAGACATAAAAAGCATCTCTTTTTCTTATGCCTTCTCTGTTGTCGACAAGACCATATCCAGGTGCTATCAATTGATGCCAAGAGACTGAGTCAACTTGCTGAGAAGCAAATGCCAGAAGATAATAACGCAGCATATAATCTGCATAGAGTTCTTCGTTCACACACTCATGCTCACTTGTAGGTGCATAGGGTGCTGTGTTTGAGATAGGCCAGTTTGTCTCCGTGATGTGAAGCTCCTGTTTTGTTTTTGGACTCATCCAGACCATAGTAGAGAGCAGAGCTATTTTATCGGTAAGTGCGAAGCCAAGTTGTGTATTTTCCGGTGCTCCGCGTCTGTCAACATATAAAAGAGCTGCAATTCCGTCATATCTGCATTTACAAAAATTAAAGAGCGTATGCAGAGTGTAGTGGAATTCAAAGTCAATCACACTGCTTCCAATAAGTTTAATATTTGGAAATGCTTCTTTTTTCAGGTTATAGGCAACTTGATAGAAGTTGAGGTACTCTCGTACAGAGAAAAACCCCCATTTTGCACGGTTGATGGTCGAGCCTATCTCGAAAATATCTACAAGTTCATGAAGTTGCGTGAAGATAGTTGTAAAATCTTTTTTTGTAAGTTCCAAATCTTCTACATGTTCTCTGTCTTGCAGGATTTTAAGTGTTATCTTTTTTTCTTTGTTTTGTTGAGCAAATATCTTGAGTTCATCTAATTTGTCCATCTCCCAAAGCTTTAAACGCAGTAGTATGTGTGTAACACCCAGTTCATCAATAAGTTGTTGCGTTTGCTCTTTCTCTCTTTCAAAATCAATTCCGAGTGAAAAAAAATGTTTAGAGTCGATAACTTTGCGTTTGACAAAAGGCATAGCTAAAAGAGAGAGAGGGAGCATAAAGAGTGCAAGTAAAAATGTAATGATAAGCGAAGATCGCTCTTTTAAACGCATACGCTTTTTATAGGCTTTGTCTTTGAGTTGTGCAGGTTGGTCAGAGTAGCTGTCCCACGAAAAAGGTGCTTGCATTATTTCATCCGATATTTAGACTTAATATTAATTAGAAATTAAATTTTTTATGTTGAATTGTAGCGCTAGAATCGTTAATAAGAGCTTTTAAACCTGCTATTTTAGTGACATATCGGTCTTTATGTAAAACATAAAGTAGATATTGCTATAATTTACTTATTAAATTAATAAATACGTAATCGAAGGATAAATGAAAAAATGGATTTCCAAATGAACAAAAATATATTACTAGTTATTCCGGCTAGAGGTGGTTCAAAGGGAATTCCAAGAAAGAATTTACGTTTATTAAACAACAAGCCTTTAATTTATTACTCAATAAAAACGGCATTACATTCTAAATATGATATTGATGTATATGTCTCATCTGAAGATGAAGAAATCTTAAGTACTGCTAAACAGTTTGGAGCTAAAACACATAAGAGAGATATGAGTATCGCAGATGATGCTACTACTCTTGATCCTGTAATTTACAGTTGTTATGAATATGTTCAAGATAAAGAGAAGAAAAAGTATGATTTTATCATCACGATGCAGCCGACTTCTCCTTTGTTGAAGGTTTCATCTTTAGATGATGCCATAAGTAAAATTATTGAGAACTCTTCGATAGAGACTGTAATTGCGGCAAAAGATGATACTCACTTATCATGGAGAAAAGAAAATGATACTTTTTTACCAAATTATGAGAAAAGATTAAACAGACAATACCTAACACCTACTTTTACAGAAACAGGTGCTTTTTTCATTACCAGAAATGATGTAATCACTCCAACAAATAGAATTGGAAAAAATGTAGAACTTTACATTCTTTCTAATGGAGAAGAGATAGATATAGATACATATGAAGATTGGAATTTATGTGAATATCATCTAAAAAGAAAACATATTTTATTTGTTGTGACAGGAAATAGTAAAGTAGGTTTGGGACATGTATACAATACTCTTTTAATTGCAAATGATATACTGAATCATGACATCACTTTTTTAGTTGATTCTGAGAGTCAAATGGCATATGAAAAGATAGCTTCAAAAAACTACAGGGTATATATACAAAAACATGATGATATTGTTGAAGATATAAAACAATACGCTCCGGACATAGTTATCAATGATATACTAGATACTGATGTCACATATATGAACAAATTAAAAGCTTTAAATCTAAAAATCATCAACTTTGAAGACCTTGGTCAAGGTGCTAAAGTGGCTGATCTTGTCATCAATGCCATCTATTCAGAAAAACAAATCATGAAAAATCACTATTTTGGACATGAATATTTTATTTTAAGAGATGAATTTATATATTGTGAACAAAAACAGCGGATAGCAGATGTGAAAAATGTATTGATAACTTTTGGTGGAGTAGACCCTCGGAACTATACAAAAAAAGTTTTAGATGCAATTTATGAGTATGCACAAAGTATGAATATTCAACTTAGAGTGATTGCGGGATTTGGCTATACACAGTATGATACGCTCGTACAATATGAAAATGTTGAGATTTTAAAAAATGTGAATAATATCTCTTTACATATGTTAGAAGCTGACCTCATATTTACATCGGCAGGCAGAACAACATATGAAATAGCAAGTATTGGAACACCTGCTATAGTCTTGGCTCAGAATGAGAGAGAGACCACACACTTTTTTGCATCAAGTGAATTTGGCTTTTTAAATTGTGGTTTGGGCTATAAGGTTTCTAATGAAGAGTTACTGCAACACTTTAAAGAGCTCGTTGACTCTGTTGAAAGCCGAGAGTATATGAGCTCACTTATGAAAAAAACAGATTTACATAATGGTAGAAAGACCGTCATAGAACTTATCCAAAGTTTGATAAAAGGATGATTTTGTGAAAGGAATAATTTTGGCCGGAGGAAGCGGTACACGACTTTATCCTGTCACAAAATCAATTAGTAAGCAATTACTGCCAATATATGACAAGCCAATGATATATTATCCATTATCTGTTTTGATGCTTGCAGGCATAAGAGAGATACTAATAATCTCTACAGAAGAAGATTTGCCTCGATTTGAAGAGCTTTTAGGTGATGGAAGTGACTGGGGACTTACTTTGGAATATATTGTGCAACCTTCTCCTGATGGACTTGCTCAAGCTTTCTTGTTAGGTGAAGAATTCATAGCTGATGATAATGTAGCTTTGGTACTTGGAGATAATATATTTTACGGGCATGGATTTACTCCTCTTCTTAAAAGTGCAGCGAAGGTCAAAGATGGTGCTGTAGTATTTGGTTATCAGGTCAAAGATCCTCATCGATTTGGTATAGTTGAATTTGATAAGGCTCAAAAGGCTATAAGCATCGAAGAAAAGCCTAGTTCTCCTAAGTCAAATTTCGCGGTGACGGGACTCTATTTTTATGATAATGATGTCGTAAAAATAGCAAAAAATGTAAAAAAATCAGCTCGCGGAGAGTTAGAGATCACCTCTATAAATGAAGAGTATCTCAAACGAGATAAATTAAAAGTAGAATTGCTTGGTCGTGGATTTGCATGGCTGGATACTGGTACACACGACAGTCTTTTAGAAGCAGGACAATTTGTCCAGACCATAGAGCATCGTCAAGGTTATAAAATAGCCTGTCTTGAAGAGATAGCCTATAACAGTGGCTGGATTACGAAAGAAAAAGTATTAGAAATCGCAGAACCACTCAGTAAAAATGGGTATGGCGAATACCTAAAGGATTTAGTAAAAGATGACTAGTATACTTTTAACAGGAACAGCAGGCTTTATCGGAAGTAATTTCGTGCCATACTTTTTAGAAAAATATCCAAACTACAATCTTATAAATTTAGATTTACTTACTTATGCAGGTAATCTGGAAAACCTTAAAGAGTGTGAAAATAATCCACGCTATAAATTCATAAAAGGTGATATCTGTAATCGTGAACTTGTAGAGTTTATCTTTAATGAATATGACATAAGAGGTGTCATTCACTTCGCAGCAGAATCTCATGTAGATAATTCCATTAAAAATCCTGGTGTATTTATAGAAACAAATGTTAATGGTACTTTTACTCTTTTAGATGTTGCTAAAAACTACTGGATGGAAAAACCATTTACTTATAAAGAGGACTACAAAGGATGTAGATTTCACCATATTTCAACAGATGAAGTCTATGGTACACTAAATGAGACTGACCTCTTTACAGAAGAGACACCATATGCTCCTAACTCTCCTTACTCTGCATCCAAAGCCTCAAGTGATATGATCGTAAGAAGTTATCAAGAGACTTACGGACTTAATACAGTAATAACTAACTGTTCAAACAATTACGGCCCAAAACAACATGATGAAAAACTCATTCCTACTATCATTAGAAAAGCGTTAGCTGGTGAAGCTATTCCAATATATGGTGATGGAAAAAATATCCGTGACTGGCTCTATGTACTTGATCATTGTAAAGGTATAGACTTGGTTTATCATACAGGAAAAGAAGCAAATGTTTATAACATCGGTGGAAGAAATGAGCGAACAAATCTTCAAATAGTAGATGCAATCACATCCATTCTGGATGAAAAAGTACCACCAAAAGAGCGCATAGCAAAAGAGAGTTATAAAGAGCTTATAACTTTTGTAGAAGATCGTGCAGGTCATGACAGACGTTATGCAATAGATGCAACTAAACTTGAAACACAGCTAGGCTGGAAAGCTGATGAGAATTTTGAGAGTGGGATTGTTAAGACAGTTGAGTGGTATTTAAAGGAATATCACAATGCATAATACTACTAAAATATCAGTTGTTACGCCTGTTTATGGTTGTGCAAAAAGTTTAAAAAAACTATATGAAAGACTTTATACTACCTTGTCACAAATTACAGAAGATTTTGAGATTATCATGGTTAATGATGCGAGTCCTGACAATGCATGGGAAGTTATTAAAGAATTGTCTTTATTGGATACTAGAATTAAAGGGATTCAATTATCACGAAATTTTGGACAGCATCGGGCCATTGGTGTTGGATTAGATTATGCATGTGGAGATTGGGTGGTTGTGATGGATTGTGACCTGCAAGATCAGCCAGAAGAAATTATTAAACTGTACCAAAAAGCACAAGAGGGATATGATATCGTTTTTGGAAGAAGAGTCGATAGAAAAGACAAGTGGTTAAAACAACTTGGTTCAAAGTTATTTTATAAAGCATATAATTATTTAACAGAATATGATGTAGATCCTTTAATAGCGAACTTTAGTATTATTTCCAAAAAAGTTGTAACAAATTTTAGAAAATTACATAATCAGCATAGACCTTATCGTGCAACTATTAATTGGTTAGGGTTTAAACAGGCAACCATTGAAATAGTACATGCACAAAGAGAAGAGGGACAAAGTGCATACAGTTTGAAAAAACTTTTACTGCTTGCCGGTGAAAATATTATTTCACAATCAAATAAACCGTTAAAACTTTCTATCAAAATTGGTTTCTTGATGTCTGTATTCTCTGCTGCTTATGCATTTTATTTAATTGTAAAATATTTTGTAGATGGAATATCTGTCGCAGGGTGGACGAGTGTAATTGTTTCAATATACTTTGTTGCAGGATTGTTGTTTGTAAACTTAGGGTTTATAGGTCTCTATATCGGAAAGATATTTGATGAAACAAAGAACAAACCTTTGTATATCATAGATGAAACTACATTTATCGATCAAAATACAATGAGGAAAGATTCGTGAAAAAAGTGGCAATACTCCAATCAAACTATATCCCTTGGAAAGGTTATTTTGATATTATAAATATGGTTGATGAATTTATATTATACGATGAGGTTCAGTATACTAAAAATGACTGGAGAAATCGGAATAAAATACAAACCAAACAAGGAACGCAGTGGTTGACAATTCCGGTAAGACAAAAAAAATTATCTCAACTTATTGAAGAGACAGAGGTGACAGATGCTAACTGGGGAAAAAAACATTGGAAAACAATAAAGCAAAATTATTCTAAAGCCAAATATTTTTCTGCATATCAAGATGTTTTTGAAGATATATATTTGAATAATAATGAAAAATATTTAAGTCAAATAAATTATAAGTTTATTACAACAATATGTAAAATATTGGATATAAACACAAAGATAAGATGGTCAAATGAATTTGACTTATTAGAAGGAAAAACTGAAAGATTGCTCGGAATATGCAAAGATTGTAATGCGGATGTATATGTAAGCGGTCCTTCTGCTCAGGATTATTTTGATGAAGAGTTGGCAAAGAGAGAGATGATAGATGTTGAGTGGATGGATTACAGTGGATATCCGATATATAATCAACTTGGAACACCTTTTGAACATGGTGTAAGTATCTTGGATCTGATATTTAATGAAGGACCAGATGCTGTAAAATTTATGAAAAGTTATACAAAAGATAATTTTACTAATGGAAAACAGTGTGTATAAACTAGAAGAATTTATTGATAAAAAACATATCATTAAAGATGGGCTCTTTGATATTACTGCTCCCGCCGATGCTGCAACAGGCAATAAAATCTTATGTTATGCCATAACAAAAGAGTATATTGATCTGGCAAATGCTAATCCTCATGTCTCTTGTGTAATTACAAATGCAAAATTTGCAGATAGTGTTCAAGGTAAAGCTTTAGTTGTTCATGATGAGCCCATTATTTTATTTGGACAAATCGTTAATAAATTAATTGAAAATGGAGTGTTTGAACCTTCTATGAATTATGGAATTAGTGATAGTGCTAGTATTGATCCAACTGCCATTGTCAGTAAAAAATGTAGAATTGGAAATAATGTAAGTATTGGTCGTCACTCAATTGTTGAAGATTATACGATTATAGAAGATGATGTTGTTATCGGAGATAATGTAGTGATTGGCTGTCCTGGATTTTTCTTTAGACGTGCAAAGTCTGGAGAATTGGTCAAGTTCTTACATGCTGGTGGTGTACATCTTCATAAAAATGTTGAGGTAATGACAGGTAGCATAGTTCAACGTGCACAAAAATCTCGTTTCACTATTGTAGGAGAGGGAACGAAGATCAGTGTGAATGTAAATATAGGTCATGATGCAGTTATAGGAAAACATAACCAAATTACGGGAAATGTACAGATAGCAGGTAATACAACCATGGGTGATGCGTGTTGGATTGGTACTTCTGTAACTATATCTGATGGTGTAAAGATTGGTAATAATGCAGAAATAAAAATAGGTAGTGTAGTAGTGAAAAATGTAAAAGACAATGAAGTAGTTTCTGGAAACTTTGCAATACTGCACAGTAAAAATTTAAAAAACTATATAAAGGCTCAAAGATGACTAAAGAGCTTGATTTGACTTTTTGTTTTAAAGGAAATCGAAAATATGTTCAAGGCCCTGATATCTTCGATGCTGTTGTATCACAGTTAGAAGAAGAATTTCATGCTATAAAGGGTATTAAATATACAGCATATAATATGCTGTATAAAAATGCAACGATGTATATAACTAATAAGGTAGTTAAGACTGATTATCCTATTATTAATTCATTGATAAGTTTTATGAATAATGGTGTGAAATATTATGCCGTAGTCTGTGAAAATAACAATGAAATAGAATGTGCAACTGAGTATAGTGAAGAGATTGTAAATAAGCAGTCAAAAATTATTGATGAAACAATTACATTTATAAATATACTAGATGATAGTTATGTTGAAATTGTTGTTTCTATGAATAAATATTTTTTAAATCAGACAATTAAAGAAAAAGGTAAGTGGATTGTAACTAAATTTGATTTTTTTGAACTTAATAATATTGCAGATATCAAAAACAAAGAGATTCGAGTTGAGTTGGTTCAAAATTTAAATAATAAATTGACCAAAAGTCTACTCTATTTAGATGATAAGTTAGTAGGTCATTTATATTTTTCACTCATTCCAAAGGAGTCTTGATGCTTGGTATAGAGAGTATTGCAACATATATCCCTGATACAAAAAAATCTAATTATGAATTAAAAGAAAAATTTGAGTTGGATGATGATTTTATTGAAAATAAAATTGGTGTGAAATATCATACTGTAAAAGATGAAGGATTCAAATCTTCCGATATGTGTGTTAAAGCATTTGAGAATCTTCAAAAACAGACAGATGTAAATATTGATGAGATAGAGTGTTGCATAGTAGTAACGCAGAACCCTGATTTTAATATTCCTCACACATCAGCGATTGTTCATGGTAAGCTTGATTTACCTTCTAATTGTGCTGCGTTTGATATATCATTGGGGTGCTCTGGTTATGTTTACGGCCTTTCAAATATTATTGCGTTTATGAAAAATAACGGTATGAAAAAAGGACTTTTATTTACATCAGATCAATATAGTGATATAGTAGATATAAATGATAAAAATACTGCCTTATTGTTTGGTGATGCCGCTACAGTTTCATTAATAAGTGAAGATGCTTTACTTTCTAGCGTTGATTTTAGTTTTGGAACAAATGGGAAAGATTATAAAGAGTTGGTTTGTGATGATAAGCTTTATATGAATGGACGAGCTGTGTTTAGTTTTACAGCAACAACAGCACCTAAGCATATAAAAGCATTACTTGAAAAAAATAATTTGACTGATGAAGATATAGAAAAATATTATCTTCATCAAGGCAGTAAATATATAGTGGACACTATTCGTAAACGTCTGAAAACTGATGCATCAAAAGTTCCGTTTGCAATGGCAGAGTATGGAAATACAGTTTCATCATCAATTCCTATTATGTTAGCTAAGGATATCAGTAGATTGAAAAAAGATGATAAAGTGATATTAAGTGCATTTGGAGTAGGGCTTTCATGGGCTTCTGCTATAATACAAAAAATAAAATAAGGAAAAAAATTGAAAATCACTATACAAGATATTAGAGATATTGTTGAAAAAGCAGAAACAATGGCAGAAATGGACGAGTTGGTAAATGATGTTCCTTTGACTGAACAAAATGTTGACTCTTTGGATATGGCAAATATTCTTCTATTACTTGAAGAAACTTATGATGTTAAAATACCAGATGAAGATTTAGATCAACTGCAAAGTGTTGATGGTATTGTGGAATATCTCAGCAAAAAATAGTTGATGATTATCACTAGATCAAAATTTCAAAATAAGACAGTATTGTTGTTAATAAGCAGTATTTTTATACAGTCTTTTTCATTCTTAAGTATTAAGTTCTCTACTATGCAAGAGGGGTATTTTGCTATAGCCCTTTTGATTCTCTCTTTTACATTTTCGATGATGAGAGCAGTTATATGGCAAATGTTATTAAAAACTATAGAGCTTTCTAAGGTTTACCCCTATGCATCTTTAGTTCAAATTTTAATATTGATTTATTCAGTAATCTTATTTCATGAAAATGTTACTATAAATAATGTTATTGGCCTATTGATAATGTTAAGCGGAATATACTATATGTCTAGAAAAGATATCGCTTAATGGCATTATTTATTGCTTTTTTTATTGTCTTTTTAACAACAGTAGGACAAGTTTTTCTGAAAAAAGCAGCACTTTCTCATGAAAATAGAAAAAAAAGTTTACTATTTTTAGCGTTAGGTTATTCTATATTTGTTGTAACAATTGGACTCTCTTATCTATTAATGAAAATGATACCGATGAAATATTTTACAGTTATTATGAGCCTAAATTATATTACAGTAATGTTGGGTGCGAAACTATTTCTAAACGAAAAGCTAAATCGACAAAAAATAATTGGAACTAGTTTAGTTGCAATTGGAATTTTAATATTTATGTGGAGATGAGAAATTGATATCTTTTAATAAACCGCCATTGACTGGAAATGAAGAACAATATATTTTAGAATCTCTAAAGAGTTCTAAAATTTCTGGTGATGGAAAATTTACAAAACTGTGTCATCAATGGTTTGAAAATAAGTTAGATTGTCCAAAAGCACTTTTAACTACATCTTGTACACATGCCTTAGAGATGGCAGCGATTTTATTGGATATAAAAGAGGGTGATGAGGTTATCATGCCGAGTTATACGTTTGTCTCTACTGCAAATGCTTTTGTTTTACGAGGGGCGAAAATCGTTTTTGTTGATATCAGACCTGATACTATGAATATTGATGAGACTAAAATAGAAGAAGCAATAAGTGAAAAAACAAAAGCAATTGTTCCTGTTCACTATGCAGGTGTAGGATGCGAGATGGACACCATTATGGATATCGCTTTAAAATATAATCTTTTTGTAGTGGAAGATGCTGCACAGGGGATGATGAGCAGTTATAAAGGCAAAGCTCTTGGAACTATTGGACATCTTGGAACTTTTAGTTTTCATGAAACGAAGAACTATACAAGTGCTGGAGAGGGTGGACTTCTGATTATAAATGATAAAGAGTTGATAAACCGTGCTGAAATAGTAAGAGAAAAAGGAACAAACAGAAGTCTCTTTTTTCGAGGGATGGTAGATAAATATTCATGGGTTGATATAGGCAGTAGTTATCTGATGAATGATATGAGTGCCGCATATCTTTGGGGACAGTTAGAAAAAGCAGATGAAATCAATCAAGATAGACTACACAGTTGGAGTTTATACAAAAAGGGATTGGCTTTATTAGAAGAACAAAATCTCCTTTCTTTACCGAATATCCCTATTGAATGCATACATAATGCGCATATGTTTTATGTAAAAGTGAAGAACTTGCAAGAGCGAACGAAATTGCTCGAGTATTTAAAACAACATAATGTTAATAGTGTCTTTCATTATGTTCCTCTACATTCTTCACCTGCTGGTTTAAAGTTTGGTAGATTTAACGCAGTAGATGAGTTTACTACCGCTGATAGTGAGAGATTATTACGATTACCTCTCTACTATGGGATTTCGGAGATGGAAGTCAAAACAGTGATTGAGGCTATTTGTGAATATTTTAAAAAATAGATATTTTCAATTATCTTTTTTAGTTTTACTTCTCTATTGTTTACCGTGGATAGTGCTTGGTCAAAACAGTTATCTCCTTATTCACGATAATCTTGACTCAAATGTAGTCTGGTTTAAAACACTTGCTGAGAGTGGAAAAATCTTCGCTTCATCTTCGGCTACCATACCATCTTTAATGGATGCACCAAGAGCATCATTAGGTAATGAATTTAGTGTACTGTTATGGATAAACTATATTTTTGATCCATATACAGCTTACGTAATAAATCAGATTATGATGAGAATAACGGCTTTTTTCGGTATGTATCTTTTGTTAAACCGGTATATACTAAAGAACGAGAATAAATATTCTATTCTTGTTTCACTTCTGTTTAGTTTACTTCCGTTTTGGCCCTCCGGAGGCTTGAGTGTAGCAGGTATGCCTCTAATTACATATGTTTTTTTAAATATTCGTACAAAGAGAGATAGAAAAAAAGATTGGCTTATATTGGTATTGTTTCCTTTTTACAGTTCATTTGTATTAAGTATGATGTTTTACATTATATTTGTCGGATGTGTATGGCTGTATGACATAGCTAAACGCAGAGTGAGTCTTAGATTTACAGCTGCATTATTTTTGTTTGGGAGTATATATCTACTTATAAACTACAGACTGATAGAAGTATTTATATTTGGCAGTGACTTTGTATCACAGCGGAGTGAGTTTTTTACTAAGTATTATGGTTTTGGTGATGCTCTTCTTGCATCTCTTAAATTCTTTGTCTCTGGGCAGTACCATGCAGCAAGTTTACATACTCTGTTTTTGCCGTTAATCCTTGTCGTATTTATTCTAAACCTCTTTTCTAAATCCAAAGATAAACTACTTATTGGCTTGTTCTTGTTGAACATACTTATTGCACTCTGGTATGGTTTTTGGAAGTATGAGGGCTGGGAGAGCATAAAAGCAGGAAGTGCATTTTTAAGGTCATTAAACTTGTCACGATTTCATTTTTTGGCACCGCTCATCTGGTATGTACTGCTTGCGTTAAGTATTCGCTATCTACTAGAGCAAACAAGGTTTAAATATAAGTTGATTGTTATAAATGTATTTATAGGCTTGGGTATTATAGTTATGTTCACCAACAGTGATTTTGTTCGTGAGTATAAAAAACATGATATTACATACAAAGAGTTCTATGCACAAAGGCTATTTAAAGAGATTGATAGGTTCATTGGTAAAAAACAGAGTGACTATAAAGTTGTCAGTATAGGTATTCATCCCGTTATAGCGCGATATAACGGCTTTTATACTGCTGATGGTTATTTGGCAAACTATGCATTGTCTTATAAACATCAATTTCGAAAAGTAATTGAGAATGAATTACAAAAGAGTGCAAAACTAAAAAGAAACTTTGATAACTGGGGAAGTCGATGTTATCTCTTTTGTAGTGAAATTGGATACAATTATGTTAGAAAAAAAGATAAAGTTTACCCTGTAAATATTGACTTGAATACTCAGGCATTAAAGAAGATTGGTGTAAGTTACCTATTTTCTTCATATCCGATTAAAAATGCAAGTGAGAATAACATTAAATTGTTAAAAATATTTAAAGATAAAGACGCTGCATGGGATATATATCTTTATAAAATTTTGGAGACTAAATGAAATTAAAAGAACTTTTTCAAACAATAAACCCTTATGATGTAAAACTTTATAAACCTTATGTTATAGCTGAAGTAGGTGTTAACCATGAAGGTAGCATGGAGCTGGCAAAGCGTTTGGTAGATGAAGCGAAAGAGGGTGGGGCTGATGCTGTTAAGTTTCAAAGCTATAAAGCTGAAACATTAGCGAGCAAAGATTCTCCGTCATATTGGGATACCAATGAAGAGCCCACCACATCTCAATATGAACTCTTTAAGAAGCATGACAGTTTTTGGATCGATGAGATGCGAGAGCTAAAAGAGTATTGCGATAGTATAGATATAGAGTTTATGAGCACTCCTTTTGATATAGAAAGTGCTGACTTTTTAGATGATATGATGGATGTATATAAAATCTCATCATCAGATTTGACAAATAAACCTTTTATAGAGTATTTGTGTAAATTTAATAAACCTATTATCTTATCTACTGGGGCGAGCAGCTTACATGAGATACAAGAAGCAGTAGAGTGGATAGAGAGTTATGGAAATCCTTTGGCTCTTTTACATTGTGTTTTAAATTATCCGACACCAGATGAAAATGCCAATTTGGGAATGATATTGGATTTAAAACAAAAATTTCCAGATAAGATCATAGGATACAGTGACCATACCCTGCCTAATGATATGAAAGTATGTGAAATGGCGACAATGCTCGGCAGTGTGATAATTGAGAAACATTTTACACATGATAAAACCTTGCCTGGAAATGATCATTATCACGCAATGGATAAAGAAGATTTAAAAGTATTTAGAAAAAACTTAGAGAGAACATTTGATATACTTGGAAGTTTTAAAGTTCAAGCACTTGCAGATGAAGCACCGGCTCGTGCAAACGCAAGAAGAAGTTTAGTGGCATTGAAAGATATACCAAAAGGTAAAGTGATTGAAGCGAGTGACTTGACATTCAAAAGACCTGCTCATGGAGTAAGTCCGAAATTTATAGATGAGGTTGTCGGTAAAACGGCATTGATTGATATCAAAGATGATGATGTGATTAAGTGGAGTATGTTTGCATGAAAGATAAGTATGTAATCCTTACAGGCAGTAAAAACAACGCAGGTGATTTCTTAATCAAATATCGTGCAAAACAACTTTTTAGTGAATTTAGAACAGATAGAGAAATAATCGACCTTGACAGATGGGTTGCGTTTGATGAAGAGACACTTGAAATGGTCAATAGTTCAAAGGCATTAATCCTGACAGGTGGTCCTGCTTTGCAAAAGCATATGTACCCCAATCTCTATAAGATGACAGACCTAGAGAAGATAGAGGTACCTATAATCACGATGGGTGTCGGTTGGAGCTCAAAGTCTGGAGACTGGAGTGATACATACACTTATGAGTTTTCAAAACAGACAAAAGAGCTTTTAGACAGAGTTGAAAACTCTGGTTATCTGTCAAGCGTAAGAGATTATCACTCACTAAACTCTTTACACTCAAATAAGTATAAAAACTTTTTAATGACAGGATGTCCTGCTTATTACTCTACTGAACATATTGGAAAAGATTTTGAGACATACGAGATTAAAAAGGTTGCTTTTTCATTAGGGGTTTCATTTAATCACAGTAAGGGGATGGAGAAACTTTTAAAAGATAACATTTTACAATGCAAAGAGTATTTTAAAAATGAGAGTTTCGAAGTGGTTTTTCATCACTCTATAGATAATCAAAAAAGAGATAAAGGTGTGTCAAAAAGTCTTTTTGATTCACAAAAAAAGATTCAAAAATGGCTTGATGCAAACAATATAAAGTACACAGATATATCTGGAAGTGCAGAAAATCTGATGAACTATTATTCAAATGTTGATTTACACATAGGTTATCGGGTACATGCACATATATTTATGAACAGTATCGCAAAATATACTATCTTGTTAAATGAAGATGGAAGAGGCAAATCAATAAAAAATGTAATCGGCGGTATAACTATTGATGCATATCATAATTATAATGAGTCTTATCTCGTAAGAAAACTAAATCAACTTTATAAACATGATAAGTATATTCCAAATACTAATTTAACGCAGCAGCTTTTGGATGAGATAGATTATGAAAAGATGATAGACTCGAATCGTTATAAAATATCAAGAAAAACCATAGATAAAAATTTTGATATCATGCAGAAATTTTTACAGCAGTTACCATAAATAAGATGAAAAAATATAATTTACACATCGCCAGATCACCATTACAGCTTATTAACATACTTGAAGCAATTGAGACGATGTCTCTTAAAAATAATATACTTGTCATCATTGATAGAAAAAATCAGTCTAACAGTTCTCAGATACAAGCCGTTCTAAACGCAGTAGATTATGAATGGGAAAAGATAATTACCATTAAAAAGAGTTCAAAATCAAATCTTTTTGAGTATGTAAAACTCATAAAAGAGATTAAAAAACTAAACTATGAAAATATACTGATGGGCGATATAGATACTATCAGTAATGTTGTTATTGCGAATTTGAAACATGATAAAGTCTTTTTAGTTGATGATGGTACATCAACACTAAAAAGGCATGAGGCTTTATTGAAAAATCCAAAGTTTTCTTTGCAGGGTAAGTTAAAACTTTTACGATTTAAACTTTTTGGATTAAAAGCCTTTTCAAAATATCAGATTAATTTTTTTACTTTCTTTGATCTAGAACAAAAATCAAATGAACTTATCATAAAAAATGAGTTTAAGAATCTAAAAAAGAAGTTTCATCTCTCAAATAATGCAAGCAACAAGGTATATATACTTGGACAGCCGCTTTATAATAAAGAAATTTCTGAAGAGGATTTCATACTGCATTTAGAAAAGATTTTAGATTTTTATTCTGATAAAGAGATAGTATATTTAAAACATAGATATGAAAAACCGACAGATAAAATTTTAGAGGTTTTAAATGAAAGAGCGACTATCTATGAAAATAAATACCCAATCGAACTGGATTTTTTACTTAAAAAAGAGTATCCAAAACATATAACGGGCTTTTTCTCAACGGCTCTTTACACGCTTAATATGATGTATAATGAAGCTGATATCAAAGCATTTTATATGGATAAAAGCCTGTTCTTTGATGAGCAAAGAGCAGAAGTTGTAGAAAATTACTATGAATTTTTCAAGACAAACGGGATTGAGATTGTTAAATAAGATAGCTATTTAATAGCTATCTTATTATTTCATCCAGTGTGTGTGTTTAAGCAGATTTGCCTGAGCAGAATCTATGCTTAGCAGTAATGTTTCTAAATGTTTTGTATGTTTATCACTTTTATTATTCATAAAATTTTTAAAGTTGTAGTTTATGGTATCTTTTCCGTCTGTGAGGGCGATGTTTTCACCCCTTTTTGCAAAAGCAAAACGCTCTTTGACAGTTGTGTCAAAAAGAGAATTTCCTATGGAAGCAAAGTCATTGTGCCATCCAAGATAATCTATGATAGAGGTTTTTATATCGATATGTGAGCCGACGGTCTTATCAACTTTAGGTTGAAAGATTTTTGGTGCATAAACAATAAGAGGAATATGAAACGCAGGCATTTGTACTTTTTGACCTTTTATGTGTTTAGGATTTTCCTGTTTTGCCTGATTTGCATGATCAGCTGTAAAGATAAAGATGGTTCTATCAAACCAAGGTTCTTTTTCGCATCTTTGCATAAATTCGCCAATCTTAGTATCTGTATAGCTGAGGGTATTGAGAAAACCTGCTTCTGTTTTTACATCCTGCGGGTACTTTTCCCATTTTTTACCTGGTGAGTAGTATGGAGCATGTGTTGAAGCGGTAAAACAAAAACTCAAAAATGGTTCTTTGATAGTATGGAGTTTGCTAGATAAAAAGTTAAACATATCTCCATCCCAGACACCAAAGTGAGGATTTCCCTGTTCTTCATGTGACTTAGGCATATCTTCGGCACCGAAGTAGTTTTCAAACCCTGCAAGACGACTAAGTTTGTCTATGCGAAATGAGCCTCTGTCTGAACTTTGCATAGCAATAGTATTATAGTTGTTTGCTTTTGCCTCTTTTCCCAGATAGCTTAGACCATAAAGTTCCAGTCCTTCTCCAAATTTTTCAAATCCTACGGGTTGTATGATACCGGTATAGATAGAAGTGATACCCTCTTGTGAGCGTTGACCGTTTGCATAAAAACGGGTAAAGAGGATGCCGTTATTTGCCATTTTATCGAGGTTTGGAGTTACTCCGTAATCATTATGCATAAGTGCATCGACATACTTTGCACTGAGACTCTCGATCATTACTAGTACAACATTATAGCTACGTTTAGGAGCTTTTTTATAGTGTCTCATCAGTGGATAATTGCTATCTGGATAGGTTGTCTTTTGTGAATATATTGCCTCTTTTACATTTTTAATAGCTTGTGGAAGTTTGATAACCGAATGATTTATGCTTTTGCGGTCACTTGCTCTGTAAAAACAGAAAAAACCGTTGAGCGCAAGGTTTCCTGAGGGGAGTTTGTTTACGGCAAAAGAATCAGAGATACCAAATGACATACCTGAGAGTTTTCCGCGAATACCCACAAACGCAATGACAAAGATAAGCAATATGTTGAGCCACTCTCTTGGTTTGCTCTCTTGTTTGATGATCTTTGCTGCAAATATTTTATAAAAAACCGTGACGATGATGATAAAGAGAAGTGTTGAGAGAAGTGTCTGCAGTGGATAGTAGTCTTTTGCCATATCAACAAGTATGCCGACATCATTACCGATGACTTTAAGTTCATCACTGAGGTGTCTGTTGACAAAACCAAAATAGAGAGTGTCCCCGATGTTAAAAAAAGTAATTCCTGCAATGATTGCACCCCAGATAACTCCGAGTGTAACACGATAACTTTTGTTGTAGACAAAATTAAATGGTAGCAGCAGGGCAACCCATAAGAGTGATGTAAATGTGAAGATAATCATCATATCAACACGAAATCCCATAAAGAATGAAGCAAATATCTCACTTAGAGTAAGTGCACTGAAGTAGTCCAAATAAGAGAGGTAAAAGAAAAGACGCACTGCAAAAAGGAGTAAAAAACTTAAAAAAAGTGCCCAAGCAACCTGTGTGTATTTTGTATGAAAAGTCATCTCTTATGAAGCTCCTGTATATGATAAGTTTAATTATAACGTTTAGAAGGTAAAAATTAGCTATTAGTGGGTAGTTTGGCTCTCTTGGTATGGGAATTATTTAAGGTATATTATAAAGTTAATAAGATAGACTACGGTACCAAAGTATGAGAGAATAAAATGCATCCAACACTATCCTTTTTAGGAAATTTTCTTGATGAATTGAAAAAGCAGGATATAAAGATTATCCATCTACGTTACAAACCTTTGAGTGAAGATGTTGCGTTTGAAGGGGATTATGACTTTATCACTTCTTTTGAAAACACCAACAAACTCTTAAAAATTCTATTTCATCTGGCATCATCAAACAATGTAAACTTTATCAACATTTAGATGCTCCTAGTGAGATTATCCTCTCGAGAAAAGATGAGTTAAATAATGATGCGATAGATACATACCGTAATGATATTTTTGAGATGTATCTTGCGCAGTCGGCTCTGCTTTATAGTTATGTAAATACATCCCTTCCTTTAGAGGTTTGTACAGAGAACCTGTTACATCTTTCTAAGTTGGTAGGACTAAAGGAAAAAAAATTTTAAAGCTTGATAATTCGTTATTGATAGGCAGAGGGAATGAACGTTTATGTTACATTGATCCTGAAGATCAGACTAAAGTGATAAAAGTACGCTACAAAGAGGGTAAAACAAGAGATCAAAATAGACTGGAGTACCTCTATAATCAATATCTAGAGAAAAAAGGTGTGAGTTTTGCGCATATCTGTAGATGTTATGGTTGGGTTGATATTGAGAACAATAAAAAAGGCTTGGTATTTGACCGGGTATTAAACTTTGATAAAACACCAGCGATCACATTGAGTAGAGCATTGAAAGAAGCTTATATATCTTATGAATATGCACAAGCGCTACTCGAAGACTTACGACAATATCTTGAATCTAATGTAATTCTTTTTGTTGATGTCTCTTTGGATAATATAATGTGTCAAAAACAAGAAGATGGAAGTTATCGTCTTATCATTATTGATGGTCTGGGTGCAAGACGTCCCGGATTAAAATTTTGGTTCTATAGGCATATAACACCCTATGCAAAGTATAAAGTAAGATCCCAATGGATAAAGCTGTGGAAGAACTTTAAAAAAGCACTCAACTCATAGCTTTATATAAAGAGAGATAAGCATTTTGCATGCTTTGAGGTGAGAAGTTCTCTATACTCTCTTTTGCTGTAGAGGCCAGTTTGGCACTTTTTGTTTTGTCACTGTACAAACGTAGAATGTTTTTTTTGAGGCTCTTTGGATCTGAGGGAGGAGTGAGTATTCCATTTATATTATTGGTAATAATATCTGGAATTCCTCCGACATTACTTGCTATGATGGGAACATTGAGTTGCATAACATCGAGTAAAATAGAGCCGAGGCCTTCATTGTTCGATGGAAAAACAAAGAGATCAAAACTGCTGATATAGTCATTGACATTATTGACAAAACCCTCAAATGTTACATTGCTCAGAGATTGTGCAGCTGCTTTTAACTTTGCTTCATCCTGCCCTGAACCGACAAAGAGAAAGTGGATATCGGGATGGGACTTTTCCAACTCTTTTGCAGCTTCTATAAGGTGGGATTGACCTTTGTGCCTGTCATCAAGCGCTCCGACATTTCCAATGAGATATTTACCCTCAAATCTTTTTTTGATTTGAGCTGTTTTTGCTTTATCTACGGCTGCATCTGTATAGGCACTTGGAATCACTTCTATCACAGCTTTTGGTGCTACTTTTAAGATCTCCTCTTTTATGGCTTTTGAGAGTGCTACGACGACAGTTGCGTTTGAGTAGATTTTTTTGTTTAAAAAGTTGTTTTTAATGGCATTGTCTACACGACGTGTAATGATATAGGGGATGCCTGTGAGTCTGTTTGCAAAGTATGCAAACTGGGCTGCTTTGGTCTCATGTGCATGCAACAGTGTAGTGTTTTTGATATGTTTAAGATGAAGAATATATGGCTTGGCGATCTCAATAATCTCCAAATTCGCAATATCTCTGCAACGTCCACTGAGTTGCGAGCCTTTTCGTACAAGTAGTTTTTGTGCAATGCCATTTTGTGCAAGTTGTTCTATGAGCAGCTGCGTTTGACGCTCACCTCCACGGAATCCTTTTGCAAAGTTGAGATGGGTGATATGCATACTTTACTGTTCCCAGATTGATTGAGAGTTGTTATGACCTTTGCGCATCTCTATGAGTTTTGCATACTTCATGTAAGAGTTGATAGAAGCACTCAAAGAGATGGTCAGACCGTCAAGTCCCTGCATAAAACCGCGTTGGAGGAAGTACTTTCTAAAAAATGCAGAGATAAAATGTAAAAATGGAGAGAAGCCGTTTGCTTTTTTGTTTTTCTCAAGCAGCATCTTAGCACCTCGTGAACTAAAACGGTTTGTCTTGTTAAGCAGGTCATGGTAATTCTTGTAGGAGTAGTGGATGATGTTTCCATCGAGGAGTTTGACATCTTTGCTCTCAACACTGGAGTGTCCCATCAGTTCTTTAAATTTTGTTGCATTTTTGTTGTAGAGTCTGGTGCACTCATCAGGATACCACCCGCAATACTTTATCCATCGTTCACCTATGTAGTTCTTTCTTTTAAAACTGTAAGCTTCGGGATGAGATGTCGCTTTTTTTATCTTTTTGATGGACTCTTTCATCTCATCATCCAAACGCTCATCTGCATCAATACTGAGTATCCACTCAAACGCAGCGTGTTTTAGTACAACATTTTTTTGAAAACCGTCACCAAGATAATCCTGAAGAACTATTTTTGCACCTAAAGATTGTGCTATGAACA
>CAZCMR010000018.1:10618-30413 GCA_964499805.1 uncultured Sulfurimonas sp. | reverse complement strand
GCATACGCTATTTTACAATAAATTGGCTACAATAGTAATATAACTTTTTTTTATGGAGGGTTGTGATGCAAAAGAAAAATTACTACAATGTCATCATCGTCGGAGGAGGCATCTCCGGAACGGCCCTGCTCTTTACACTTGCAAAATACACAAATATCAAAGAGATAGCCCTTTTTGAAAAGTACAGTGACATTGCAACACTCAACTCAAATGCAAAGTCAAACTCCCAAACACTCCACTGCGGAGATATAGAGACCAACTACACACTTAAAAAAGCAATAAAAACGAACAAAACAGCAACTATGCTCGAGAACTATGGCAAACTCTACAACTACAATGAGAAGTATATGTTCAAAATCCCAAAAATGGCACTAGGTGTTGGGGACAAAGAGGTCAAGTTCATCAAAAAACGCTACAAAGAGTTTAAAGATGACTTTCCCTATATGGAGCTATGGGATAGAAAAAAACTCGCAAAGATCGAACCTGCTCTGCTTGAGGGCAGAGATAAAGATGAAGAGATTATTGCCATGGGAACACAAGAGCGCTACAGTGCCATAGATTTTGGAGAGATAGCAAAAAGCTTCGTAAGAAATGCAAAAAAAGAGAATGAGTTTATCGATGTACACCTCTCAAAAGAGGTCGAGGAGATAAGCCAAAGGGGTGATAAGTTTCAGCTCTCTATGAACAATGGTGAGGTTTACTTTGCCGAGTATGTTGTTGTAAACGCAGGGGCACACTCTCTTTTACTCGCACATAAAATGGGTTATGCAGAGGATTACTCCTGTATCCCTATCGGAGGAAGTTTTTACTACTCAAAAGTAGATAAGCTCAAATCAAAGGTCTACACCATCCAAAACCCAAAGCTTCCCTTTGCAGCCGTTCATGGAGACCCTGACATAGTCCATGACAACACAGTACGATTTGGTCCCACAGCTATTGCTCTGCCCAAACTCGAACGTTATCATCACGCCCACTTTATCGACTTTTTAGAGTCACTCAGCCCAAGCAGTGAAGTCCTTGAGGTCTTTTATGACTTGCTCTCAGACAGTGATATACGGGAGTATGTGATGAAAAATTTTCTTTATGAAATTCCGCTTATAAGAGAAAAACTCTTTATCAAAGAGGTGCAAAAGATACTCCCTTCCATGAGTGAAGATGATATCACTTTTGCAGAAGGGGTAGGAGGACTGCGGCCGCAGGTAATTGATAAAAAGAACAAAAAACTACTGCTTGGCGAAGCAAAGATAGATACAAAAAAAGGCATCGTCTTTAACATGACACCCTCCCCCGGTGCAACAAGCTGTCTGGGAAATGCACTTGAAGATACAAAGCTTATCTGCAAATTCTTAGATAAAAAGTTCAAAGCGAACAAGTTTAAAAAGGAGCTCTTATGAAAAATACAATGACTATGACAGACAACCGTACAGGCAAAAGTTATGAGTTTGAAATTCAAGATGCTACAAGAGGGCCGAGTGTTGTTGACATCGGAAGTTTTTATGCAAAAACAGGAATGTTTACCTATGATAACGGTTTTACTTCAACTGCTAGTTGCAAATCAAGCATCACTTTTATAGATGGCACAAAAGGGAAGCTGCGTTACCGTGGGATCAAGATAGAAGAGCTTGCGACAAAACACAGCTATCTTGAGACCTGTTACCTTCTTCTCAATTCAAAACTTCCAAATAAGCAGGAGCTGCTTGAATTTGACTTGGAGCTGCGTCACCGCTCACTTTTACATGAAAACCTCAAGAATCTTTTTGTGACCTTTCCTACCGGTGCACACCCCATGGCAGCACTCTCCTCTGCTACTGCAGCACTCTCTACATTTTACTATTCACACCTCAACATCGCCGATGAGAGCGGCTATCAGGAGATGGCAAGGCGCATAGTGGCGAAGATGCCGACACTCGCTGCGTTTGCATACAGACACTCCATAGGTGCACCTTTTATCTATCCTGACATTGAGAGAAGTTTTACCGAAAATTTCCTCTATATGCTGCGTGCCTATCCCGGAGGAAAGATGCATATAGGTACAGAGGGGGAAAATAAAATAAAACCCATAGAGATAAAAGCACTTGATACTATTTTTACACTCCATGCAGACCATGAGCAAAACGCTTCTACAACGACTGTAAGAGGAGTGGCCTCAACCGGTGCACATCCTTATGTTGCCATCAGTGCAGGCATCTCAGCACTTTGGGGACGAGCGCATGGCGGAGCAAACGAGTCTGTCATCAAACAGCTTGAGATGATAGGTAGCGTTGAGAGAGTTGATACGTTTATTGCCAAAGCAAAAGATCCCGATGATCCGTTTCGACTTATGGGATTTGGGCATAGGGTCTATAAAAACTTTGATCCCCGTGCAAAGGTTTTAAAAACACTGCAGGAGCAGCTCAAAGATGAACTCAATCTTGATTCAAACCTGATGAAGATAGCCAACAGAATTGAGTCAATAGCACTTAATGATGAGTACTTTATCAGCCGAAAACTCTATCCAAACATTGATTTTTACTCAGGTGTGATTCTTACGGCTCTGCAGATTCCAAAAGAGATGTTTACCCCTGTTTTTGTCATCGGAAGAACTATAGGATGGATTACACAGTGGATAGAGTTCAAAAAGGACAAAGCAAATAAAATCGCCCGTCCGCGACAGCTTTATCTGGGAAAATAAACTCTTATTTAGCATATCTTGGATATAATCGCGAAAAATATTCTACAGGCAACAAACAATGGTAACAGTACAAAATTTAACTATGCGTTATGGAAATAGAGTTCTATTTCAAGATATAAACCTTAAACTCGACCGTCACAAAAGATATGGGCTAATCGGGGCTAACGGTGCAGGTAAAACAACATTTCTTAAAATTCTCTCAGGTCAGATCAATGAGTATGAGGGTGAAGTAATCATCCCAAAACAGAACAAGGTCGGAGTACTTGGACAAAACCAATATGCTTATGAAGACTTTACAATCATGGATGCTGTTTTGTATGGAAACAAACGTCTTTATGATGCCATCAAAGAGAAAGAAGAGATCTACATGACTGGTGACTTTGAAGATGATGCGGTCAACAATCGTCTTGCAGAGCTTGAGACTATCTGTGTAGAAGAGGACCCTACTTACGAGTATGATGTAAATATCGCAAAAATACTTGAAAATGTCGGTATCTCCGCTGAGAAACATAATGAGCTTATGAGCACACTTGACTCTGCTGACAAGTTTAAAGTACTTTTGGCACAGGTTCTCTATCCAAAACCTGATGTTCTTTTCCTCGATGAGCCTACCAACAACCTTGACATCGAAACTATCAGCTGGTTGGAAAATGAACTGCAACGCCATGAGGGAACTATGGTTGTTATCTCTCACGATAGACACTTTCTAAACGCAGTCGTTACAAATATTCTTGATGTGGATTACCAAAAGATCCGTGAATTTACAGGGAACTACGATGACTGGTATATCGCTGCAAATGTTATGGCAAAACAGATGGAACTTGACAATGCAAAAAAACTCAAAGAAAAAGAGCAGTTAGAAGCTTTCGTTCGCCGTTTCAGTGCCAATGCATCTAAAGCAAAACAGGCAACATCACGTCAAAAACAACTTGAAAAACTTAACATCGAAGATATTAAACCATCTTCACGCCGTGACCCTTCTATCGTTTTCAAAGCAAAACGTGTTATGGGTGATGAAGCACTGAATGTTGAACATGTTTGTCACTCATATGGGGACAATGAAGTTCTTAAAGACATTACTTTTAAAGTAAATCCGGGTGAAAAGATCGCTATCATCGGTGGGAACGGTGTAGGTAAAACAACACTTGTTAAAATTTTGATGGAAGAGATAAAACCAAGCTGTGGCGGAACTGTTACATGGGGTGCTACGATTGAGAATTCATACTTTCCACAAGACACAGCCGATATCATCGAGGGTGACGGAACACTCTATGACTGGCTTCGTGCATTTGATCCAAAACGTGAGATAGCAGAGATAAGAAACTGTCTTGGTCGTATGCTTTTCAATGGTGAACAACAAGAGAAAAATGTTGAGTCTATCTCAGGTGGGGAAAAACACCGTATGATGCTTAGTAAAATGATGCTTGAGGGTGGAAACTTCTTAGTACTTGATGAACCTACCAACCACCTTGACCTTGAAGCGATTGTAGCGCTTGGTGAAGCACTTCATGAGTTCAAAGGAAACGTTATCTGTGTCTCACACGATAGAGAGTTACTTGATGCTTTTGCTACACGTGTTATCGAACTACGTGAAGACCATACTTACGTTGATTTTCAAGGAAGTTATGAAGAGTTTGCTGCAGCAAAAGTAGCCGGAACTATCTAACTATGTCTCTTTATAAAGATTATCTTGGTTTAGGTATTGCAGGAAATTTTGCTCTGCATCTTGCACAAGCCGGTGAACTTGAAGATTTCAAAGATGTCATCACTGAAGATGAGGCAGCACCAAAAGGGATATTTCCTTTTTATCTGCCTTGTAAGAAAACTACAGATGCACAAAGACCAAAAGAGACTCTTTTTACCTATCCGCTCTCATCAACTGCCATTACTCTTCCAAAAGAGAATGTGAATGTTCAAGCAGAGCCCGAAGTCGGACTTGTCTGTGAGTTTGAGTATGAAAATGACAAGCTTGTAAATATCACTCCAAAGCTCTTTGGTGCATACAATGACTGCTCTATCCGTGTAGCTGGCGCACAAAAGATCAGTGACAAAAAGAACTGGGGTGAAAACTCAAAAGGTATCTCTGAAAACTTGATAGCAATAGACAAGTTTGCAGAGGGTGGCATTATGGATGATTACTCTATTTGCAGTTTTCTTCGCAGAGATAATGAACTTCATGCCTATGGCGAAAATGTAGAACTTAACGGCTACAGCTACTTCTACGACAAACTTACACAGTGGATAAAAAACCAGATAAACACCCAAGAGGATTTCGGTCCGCTTGAAGATATTAAATCCTACATAAAAGCGTGTAACAATCCTACAAACGCAGTGATAAGCATCGGTGCTACACGTTATACTCCCTATGGTGAAAGTACCTTTTTAAACGCAGATGATGAAGTTCTTGTTGTTGTATATAACCATAACAGATATAGACTTGATGATATAGTAGATGCTCTAAAAAAATCCAGCTACACACAAGAGCATATGAGTGTTTTAGCACAGAGAGTCTCTTAAATATGAGCAGAGGCAAGAGACTCGACCTTTTTATAGGCGCTGATTTTAAAGATGAATGGGCAGAGGTTCAAACACCAAAAAAAGCAAAAGCTTCTCATGAGATTTTGCTCCCTGCAAAACACTTTTTAGTCTTTAAAAGAGAAAAACGCAGAGCAAAAGTAGTCACACTTGTAGGTGAGTTTCATCTGAAAAAAGAGGATGCAAACGCAGTGCTCAAACTACTGAAAAAAAGAGTTGGCTGTGGCGGAACATACAAAGAAGGGTGGATGGAGTTTCAAGGTGAACTTCAGGAAAAACTTCGTGAACAACTCACAAAAGAGGGTTTTCGGTTTAAAAGACAGTAGCTCTTTTAAGCACTTTTTACTTTTACTTCTTGCTCTTTTAATTTTGTTGTAATGACATATCTGTCACGACCACTCTCTTTTGCTCTGTAGAGCATATCATCAGCACGGGAGATAAGCAGCTCTTCATCAAGTGATTCATCTGCTGTCATACAAACCACACCTATTGAAATTGTCAGATACTCATTTACTTTTGAGCCTTCATGTTTTATCTCTCTTGCCCTTACTGCATTACATATCTCACGGGCGAGTCTTGCACTGTGTGACTCATCTGTTTCACTCAGCAAAACTCCGAACTCTTCACCACCGAGTCTAAAGACATAATCGCTTGGTCGTCTGAGTGAATCTTTTAACACTTTTGCTACTGATTTAAGCGCAAAATCTCCCTCAACATGCCCATAAGTATCATTATACTGTTTAAAGAAGTCAATATCCAACATCATAAATGTAATGTAGTTCTTATTGCGTTTAGCACGTTTGAGCTCTTTTTCATAGATAAAGTTAAAATAGCGTCTGTTATGCAGAGTTGTCAGTGAATCCGTATAAGAAGCATTCTCAAGTTTCTTATTTGCGATTTTTAACTTTTTAGAAGCCAATTCAAGTTTTGTCTGATCATTTTGAATACTTCTAAAGACATACAGAGATATAGATAGAATCGAGAGAATAATTAAGCCAAGAATGGCACCAAGCTGCATAACGATCGAATCATAGGTCTGTAAGAATGTTTTACGTTCATAGTTGGCTACTTTTGTCTCATATACGATTAGCTTTTGCAGTACTTTATGTATAACGGATAATCTTTTTTCCAAAGTTGAGACAGCAATTTTATGTGTCAGAGTCGAATCAGAAGCAACAGCCTGCGCAATTTTTTCAAAATAGTTGTTTATAGAGTATATTTCAGAGTTGACATACTCGACATACTGCAGTTCATCTTCTCTTTTAAAATGCGACATATAACTTCGCCATTTTACTTTTACGATTCGCAGAGCATTTTCTATGTTTGCTATTGCTTCATCTTTTTGAATATCATCTCTTGAGAGTCTGTAGACTGTATTTCCGAGATCATAATGGTATGTTTGAAGGACTTCATTAAGCTCTGTTATGGGAATAAGAGAACCAAAATAGAGGGAATCGATGTTCTTTTTCATACTGTTTATATAGCCCGTTCCCATGATACCTATGGCAAAGAGCCCCAGAGTAATAAGTATGAACAGTATAAATAATTTACTTCTAAGCTTCATAGCTTCTATAAACTTCATCGTTATCCTTATAAGAGTCTCTAAAGCATAATTTGTACCAGATTTATATGATTTTATGATAAAATTCTTCATCAATTTTAAGTGAGGAATCATGCAAGCAAATGCGATAAAAACAGAGCAGTATCTCTCAACAGATGAGATAAAAAAGCATCTTCAAAATGTAGAGTATATCATCATGGCAACTCCGGCACCGGAGCATTTTAAAGATACGCCTATTCACTTTACTATCTTTTTAAATACTGATGAAAAACTTCCCAAAGAGGTTCAAGATGCGGTACTTGAGAAATTTTTAGATGAAAACAAAATAAGCACGCCTGCTGAACTGATGAGTCAGCTTATGCCTGTCGGTTTTGCTGTAAGTAAAGCTCAAGACACACCTATGCCAATGCTTTTGGTCGATCCAAAAGATCAAAGAAGCATACCTTTTGTGGTAATGCATGTTATGGATTTCTTAGCTGATTCAGATGAGTTTAGTGAAGCCAAAGAGCAAAAATTGACAGGCTGGAGCTACTCTTACGAATAATTTTGCCCTAATGCTACCCCAGTAGCATTTTGCATTACTTTCTTTCAATATAATTCTCCTAGATATAAAAAATATATTTAACATTCAAGGAGAAAATCATGAAAAACGTTTTATTATCTACGCTCTTATCATCTTTACTACTAAGCAGTGGGCTTTATGCAAAAAGTGAACTAAACGGCGTCAAAGAAGTCAACAAAGGTGCTGTTACAAAAGCAACACAAAATGCACTGGCTAATCAAAAGAAACTGATTGCAGAGGCTGTCAGTTCTCTAAAATTTACAAACAATGCACTTGTAGCACTCTCAAAAAATGACAAGAAAAGTGCACAGGCAAGCATTGAAAAAGCACTTGGTAAACTCGAAGTGATTTTAAGTGCCAAAAATGCTCCAAAGTTTCTACCTATTGACAGCAGTGTCACAATGGTCGAATATGTCGGAACAAGTGGAGATATCAAAAAAAGTGTAGATGCAGTAAAAGATCTGCTCGCAGATAATAAAATTCAAGTAGCCCGTACACTTTTGAATTCCCTGCAAAGTGAAATCGATGTAACTGTAACAAGCTTACCGCTCGTAACATATCCGGATGCACTTAAACTTGCAGCGAAATATCTGCATGATAATAAACTACAAAAAGCTAAAAGTGTACTAGAGATTGCTCTCTCTACATTTGACAAAACAACAACAGTGATTCCGTTACCTCTTTTAAAAGCAACTGATCTTATCAGTGTTTCAGCATCACTATCTAAAAATGGCAAAAAAGAAGAGGCACTCAACTACCTCAAAGCAGCAGAAGATCAACTCGATGTTGCAGAGGCACTTGGTTATGTAAGTCATTCAGACACTACATACAAAGCACTTCATAAAGCTATTAAAGATGTAAGAAAAGAGATAAAAGGTAAAAACAAAGCTGAAAAACTTTTCGATGAGCTCAAAAACAAACTCAAAGATTTTAAAGCAAAAGTATTCTCTGAAAAATCAAAGTAACACTACAAAGAGGCTAAGGATTCAATATCCTTAATCTCTTTAACGATATCTGCGGAGAGGTTCTCATGCCCTGTAGGTGTCACTAAAATATCATCTTCAATGCGAATTCCGATACCACGATATTTTTTAGGAATACTCTTATCTGATTCATCCAAATATATTCCAGGCTCTATTGTCAATACCATTCCTGATTTAAGAGGTATTTCATTTCCCTTCTCATCTTTGTATGGTGCTTCATCATGAACATCAAGTCCCATCCAGTGCCCAATACCGTGAGGGTAGTACTTTTTAAAGAGTTTTTCATCCACAAGCTCCTGAAAATTACCATGTAAGATACCAAGCTCCAACATTCCTCGGCACAAAAGTTCTTCTGATTTACGCTGTAAGCTACTTCGTAAAACTCCCGGCCGTATCATCGTGATAATCTCTTTATTAACACTCAAAACCAGATTATAAAGTTCTCTTTGCGCCTTGGTAAAATATCCGCTGCTGGGAATAGTCCTTGTAATATCACTTGCATAATAGTCGTATTCACACCCAGCATCAATTAAAACAAGTCTATTTTTAAGAAGCTTTTTATCATTAGCGATATAATGGAGTGTATTTGCCGAATTACCGCATGCGACGATGGAGGTATAGGCATCACTGTATGCACCGGCTCTCTTAAATACATACTCCAGCTCTGCTTGAAGTTCATACTCGTAACGAAGCTCTTTACTTATAAACATTGCCCTGTGATGCGCCTCTTTGGTAATTGCGACGGCCTCTTTTATAAGATGAATCTCTGCAGCCGATTTTACCAAACGCAGCTCTTCTATCAAAGGTGCGATATTATTGTAACTTCTCACACTTTTTAACTGCATTTTCAAAGGCTCTACTCGTGAGCTCTCTTCTTTAAAATCATACCAAAATGAAGTCACTCCTTTTTCAAACGCAGCAAGCTTCTCCTCAAGTTGTGTATACTCAAATATATCATCAAAACAAAAAAGCTCTTTGGCTTTTTCAACCCCCAGCCGCTTACCTGTCCACAGCTCCTTTAGAGGCTCTTTTTTTGCCACGAAAAGATAACAGTGAAAACTCTTTTTCTCTTTGTGTATCACTAAAGCAGAATCATCCTCTTTAAATCCGCTCAAATAGTAAAAATTACTATTTTGTCTGTAAGGAAATTCTGTATCGTTGGAGCGTTTTTTTTGCGTAGCACTCTGAATGACAGTAATAGAATCAGCAGGAAGCTTTTTTGCTACTTTCTTTCTGCGTTTTGCATACTCCTTTTGGCTGATCATCTGCTAATCTCTACTATCCACACTGAAGCATCATGCATTACATTACTCAAAGCAGTGCTTAAAGCATAAACACCACCCACTGCGTTTAGCTTCTGCGTTTGCACTTTTGAGGAGAAAGTTTTACTTGCGACTATATTGTGTTTTTTTGCATTCACGAGCGTAAAGGTGATAGATACAACAGCATAGGATTTTGAATCATTGTTCTCAAAATATTGTGTAAAATCATTCACTTTTGTCTCCAAAACAAACGCAGCTTCTACTTTTGATTTGGGAGTTTGCACAAATCCAAAGGCTTTTGTCTGTGTGAGCATTTTCATCACCTCTTGATGAATCATACTCTTTGGTGAGAGCGCCCATTGGGATTTTGTGTAGTAGAACTTCTTCAAATTATCTTCAACATAGTACATATGACGCGATTGCAGATTATTGTACGCATAAATATTTTCTACTTTGACTGTCGCATTAGTGTATTTACTCTGCTGCGTTTGACTTACCTGCAACTCTGGTGCAACAATGTACTCCTGCGCTGCCGGTCTAGGAGAACTACACGCACTCAACAATAAACCAAGAGACAGCATTATAATTTTATTTTTCACCCGGTCCCCTTTTTAACTCACTCTCTTTAAATAAGATGTCACTAGGACTTCTTTTATACTCTCTCATTACTTCATTAAACTCTATCATAGTACCCTGCATCTGTAACAAACTCTCATTGATCGTCGGAACAATATTTAAAGAAGCATCTTTGACATCTCTCTCAACCGTTGCAAATGATTTTGCCATATCTTTCATAATAAGTCCCATACCTGTGTAGGTATCTTTTATACTTGCAAAAGAGCTGTTTATATTTTTTTCCCATACAATACTGCTTGTTACAAAAGTATCTATTCTAGGAGTCAACTGCGTTAGCTGCAGAGTAAACTTATCCAAGTTTGCCGCACTTGCCTGCAGATGAGTAACTGTTTTATCATCTAAAAGTCTATCAACACGATTTAAAACGCTTGCAGTATGTTTGAGTATCTTTTGTACCTCTTGACGGTTTGAGTCATCAAGAAACCTGTTCGTTTTTTCTAGTGTCATTGAGAGTTGTGTTGAGAGTCCACCCAGAGATTTTTCAACATTTTTAAAAAGTGAAGGGATAGACTTTATAACAGGATAAGGCTCTCCTTTTCGTACTTTTAGGAGGGGGGCATTGTTATTTCCCAAGCTTAGGTTGATATAAGTCAATCCTGTAATTCCCTGTGCCGTTAGTTTTGCAACAGTTGTCTCTTTTATAGGTGTTGTCTTTAAAATCTCTACGGTTGCTTGAACCTGCTCAATATTTGAAGGATTGATTCTCAAATCAACAACTTTTCCAACACTTATCCCTCTGTATTTCACAGGGGCATTCATATTTAAACCAGAAACTGATTCATTAAAATAGATAAGATACTTCTGCATCTCATCTTTGGAGGATGGCTTTAGTAACCAGTAGGTAAAACCAAAAATCATAAAAAAGCCAAAAAGGACCAATACCCCAATAAGTTGATAATTTACCTTGTTATTCATAGTTTCTCTCTAAAAAAAGTCTGTATAAACTTACTTTTGACCGAGGCGATATCATCTAAAGTACCCTCGTAAGCAATTTTCTTTTCATCTATTATAGCAACTCTATCCAAAGTATCATATATAGAACTTAAATCATGTGTCACCATTACGACCGTAAGACCAAGCATTGCACGCAGTTTTAAAATCAACTCATCAAATTCGCGTGCTGAAATCGGGTCAAGTCCACTTGTGGGCTCATCCAAAAAGAGTAGTTTTGGGTCCATCGCAAGGGCACGTGCAAGACCCGCTTTTTTCTTCATTCCACCACTGATTTCTGAAGGGTATAAGGAGGCATCACTCTGTTGTAAGCCTACGATGCTTAACTTAAACGCAATTATTTCATCTATCATTTTACGTGAGAGTTTTGTGTACTCTACCAGAGGCAAAGCAATATTTTCAGCAAGTGTAAGAGATGAAAAGAGTGCTCCAAACTGAAAAAGCACGCCCCACTGTCTACGAAGAATTTGAGCATCTCTAGAGCGAATATTTTCTACTTTTTTTCCTAAAACCTCAATACTACCGCTCGTAATCTCCTGCAGCATAACCATTTCACGCAACAGTGTTGTTTTCCCACACCCGCTCGGCCCCAGAAGTCCATATATCTCACCTTCATTTACAGTAAGATTAAGTCCATCATGGATCACTCTCTTGCCAAACGCAGTAGTAAGATTTTGTACTTTTATCAACTCCATCTATATCCCCAGATTTGTAAAGGCAATAGAGAAAATTGCATCACAGACAATGACTGCAAAAATTGCTTCCACAACACTTTTAGTGGTATTAAATCCTATGCTTTGTGTATCATCTTTTACAATCAAACCTCGATAAATACCAATAGTTGCAATCAAAAAGGCAAAAAACGGACCTTTGAAAATTCCCACAAAGAAGTGCTTTGCAGCAACGACTCGCGAAAGCCTGTCAATAAAAAGTTCAGGAGAGATGGAGAGGTCCACGCTTGCAACTATCATACCTCCAAATATTCCCATAATGTCCGCTACAAAAATCAAAATAGGCATGGTAATCATAAGTGCAATGATGCGCGGCAAAACCAAAAATGCAAAAGGTTCAAAGCCCATAGTCCGCATTGCATCAAGCTCCTGCGTTATCTTCATGGAACCAATCTGAGCCGTAAATGCAGAACCACTCCGACCAGCAATAACAATAGCCGTAATAACAGGAGCGAGTTCTCTAAAAACAGAGATACCAAGCATATCTACAATATAGATATTTGCCCCGTAAATCTTAAGCTGATATGCAGACTGGTAGGCGATGACAAGACCGATGAGAAAGCTTGTAAGAGCTACAATGCCAAGTGCCTTTACAGCACTTTCATTTATCTCAAATGCAATCTCTTTATAACGAATATTTTTCAAAGATGTCAAATAGCGTAAATTTGAGGTAAAGAGCTTTCCGAAAAATTCGATAAAGGCCATAAAACCATGGTAGTAGTTATAGAAAATTTTTCCTATTTTTTCTGTTGCAGTAGGCTCTTTTTGTACGACATCGGCATGGTATTTAACCATATTTGTCTCTACAAGTTCCAGGGTAGAGAGCAGCTGCTTATTATCACACTCTAAAAACACCTCTTTAGTAGAAAAATCATTTTTAATATTGTAGATAAAAATTGCGGCTGCAGTATCAAGATAAGAGACATCTCTCAAAGCTATCGTGATAATTTCAATACCACTCATATCTATCTTCTTGAGCTGCTTTTCATATCTTGTAATATTATGAAGGGTCATATCTCCTGCAAAGTTAAGCAGAAGATTAGCATCCCTCTTCGTTATGCTAAGAGCTTTTTTCATAAATCTGCTTAAAAAGTTCTCTCAAGCAGTTTATTGACTTTTAAAATAGTGATAATTTTATCAGCCTGTTTACCAACACCGTCAATAATGGTGTCATCACCATTGACCGTATCGGGTGCCGGTCCGATGTTCTCTTTTTTAATTCTTATTGCCATAGTGAGTCTGTCAATCACAAATCCGGCAACATCATTGCCATGACGCATTACAATAAAACGGGTATCTTCGCCCTGCTTTTTACTTGTGAGTCCAAATTTTGTACGTAAATCAATAAGTGGAATTACAGCTCCACGAAGATTAAAAACACCCAGTACATAGTTAGGGACCTGAGGAACCCGTGTCCAGGCAAAGGGCTTGATAATCTCCTGAATAGCCAGAATTGGTACTGCATACTCTTCATCTCCAATCATAAAACCAACCAACTGTACTACATCGTCAAGTTGCTCTACAACACTATCTTTTTGCTCGCCTTGTTTGTCAATAATCTGCTTTAATCTATCACTCATTATAAAAACTCCGCTTTAAAATTCACATTTCTTTGCACTACACTCGCAAGATAATCTGCAGAGTACGGTTTCGTTATGTATTCAACCATTCCTGATTCGACCCCTCTCATTCTATCTGCTTTACTTGTTCTTGATGTGACAGCGATAAGAGGCAGATTTTTATATCTATTGTATTTTTTTATCTCTGTTGCAAGTGTATATCCGTCCATTCGTGGCATCTCAATATCAATAAGCATTGCATCAAAACTGTAATCACCTGATTTTAAAATATTGAGTGCTTCTTGTCCGTCACCTGCTTCAATAAGTGTGATACCCATAGGTTCTAAGGCTTTACGCATAATAGTTCTGTCTGTCTTTGAGTCATCAACTATCATAACAGTATAATCACTCGGTTTGGTTTTTTCATTAACAGCCGATGCACCCTCATCACTATTGCTTAAAGAGGTTGATTTCACATCTTTAGCCATATTCATAAGGGCTACAACATCAACGATAAGCGTTACACCACCGTCACCTCTAATTGTTGCTCCGGCAATTCCCTCGATACCTTTAAGATATTCGCCAAGAGATTTGATAACAATCTCTTCTTGCCCGACAAGCGTATCTACTATAAGACCCAGCTTACTTGTACCGAGTCCTAATACAACAACATAGGCATGGTCACTCGCATCTAAAATACGCTCAACTTCAAAAATATCGCCAATATGTACAAGAGGCAGCACATCATCACGCAGTCGCATAACAGAACGCCCCTCAACGGTATAAATCTCATCTTTAGAGATTCGTACCGTCTCCAGAACAGATGCTAAAGGAATCGCATAATGCTCCTCTTGAACACCAACAAGCAGTGCTTGAATAATTGCAAGTGTAAGAGGGATCTTCAGCTTAATAGATGTTCCAACATCTATCTCACTGTCAATATCAATCATACCATTGAGTTTTTCTATATTTGTCTTGACAACATCCATACCCACACCGCGACCAGAAACACTTGTCACTGCAGCAGCCGTTGAGAACCCAGGTTTAAATATAAGCGCGAATGCCTCTTTATCACTTAAAGAGTCCATCTCTTTTTCAGTAATGATACCCTTTTCAAATGACTTCTGTTTCAACATTTCAGGATCAAGCCCTTTTCCGTCATCATCTATCTGAATGACAATTTGATTCCCTTCATTGTAAGCTTTTAAACTGATTGTGCCCTCTTCAGGTTTTCCTTTTGCGATTCTCTCTTGAGGACTCTCAATCCCGTGATCACATGAGTTACGGATGATATGCACAAGAGGATCTCCAATCTCTTCAACGATAGACTTATCCAGTTCTGTATCTTCACCGGCAAGAACAAGCTCTATCTTTTTATTGAGTTCACGAGAGAGATCTCGAATCATTCTAGGAAATTTGTTAAAAACTTTTCCAATAGGAAGCATACGTGTTTTCATAACTGCAATTTGAAGATCTGTTGTAACAAGAGATACGATAGATACAACTTGATTAAGCTCTTCTAAGAACTCTTCACCCTCATAACGCTCTTCAACATCTTCATTGATTTTCATCAATCTGTTTTTTGCAAGAACAAGCTCACCGATAAGATTCATAAGATGATCAAGTCTTTTTACATCGACACGAATCGTCTGCTCAACCGTAGCCGGAGTACGTTTTGCAGGAGCAGCAGCCTTAGCAGCATCCTTATTTCGAACCGGGCTCTCTTTCTTGGGTGCAATCGGAGCAGGGGCTTTTTTAGCTTCTGGCTCAGGTGCTTTTTCCTCTTTTTTCTTCTCTTGTGTACTCTCTTGTACATCAGGCATTGTCGGGACATCTTCACCTGCCGCGATTTTTGCTTCTCTTTTTGCTTTGTCTTCAGCCTGACGCTGTGCAAGAAGTCTCTCTATCTCTGCTTCAATCTCATCCGGATCCATATTGTCATAGTCAAGTTCCTCTTCCTCTTCTTCAGATTCTTCTCTCTGCGGCTCAGGTACTGTTTCTACTACTTCTTCAGGCTCTGCGGCACTTTCTGCAGATTCACCGTTACTGATTTTATCAAGTCTTGCAACACAGGCAGCAACATCAATCCCCTCATCACTGCTTGTATCGCGGATCTTCTCTAACAATGCTTTCATTAAATCAATCGATTCTAAAATAACATCCATAACATCAGGAGTAATTAACAAATCACCATGTCTTGCTTTGTTGAGAATATCTTCCATATGATGAGTTAAGTGTGTCAGTACATCAAAATTTAAAAATGATGAAGCCCCTTTCACCGTATGTGCTACACGAAAGATTCCGTTTAGAAGTTCCAAATCTTCAGGATTAGACTCCAGCTCTACCAAATCCTCATCGAGTTTCTCTACAAGTTCAAATGATTCGACTAAAAAATCTTGCAATATCTCTTGAAATTCATCCATATTTATACTCCTATTTCTTCATATGTGCATTCACTACACGTGATACTTCATCATAAAATGAACTCGCTTGAAATTTAACCAAGTAGGCCTCTCCGCCAGCTTCTTCACCTCTTCCCTCACTAAAATGATCGCTGATGGAGGAGTTAAAAACAATCGGTAGATTTTTCAGTCTCTCATCATCTTTGACTTTTGCGGCAAAATGAAAACCATCCATCTTTGGCATCTCAACATCTGAGATAATGATTTTAAGTTTATCTACAAGCTCTTCACCGTAAGTCTCATAAAGATCATTTAATTTTGCAAGTCCCTCTTCTCCATCCATAGCCTCAATCACATGAAAGCCCATTTTCTGTAGAGCGTCTTTGACAATTTTTCTAGCAGTCGTAGAGTCGTCAAGTACCATTGCAAGACCCGAAAATGTCTCTATCTTTTCTGGCTCCGTATCTGTTTCCGGCTCATAAAGTCCCAACTCCTGTACAACACTCTCAAGGTCAAGAATAAGAAGAACATTCTCATTCTCTATCTTTGTAACACCTGTGATTTTACTGCTGTCCATTCCGGCAGAACTGTTCATAAAAGAAGCAGGTTCTATATCACCCCAGCTAATTCTGCGAATTCTTTTTGCTTCATGCACCACAAAACCAATTAAAACATTGTTGAACTCCGTAATAATTACCCGAGAAGTCTCTTTTATATTTGCAGGTTCTGTTACGCCCATCCATTTGGCAAGATTTACTACAGGAATCACAACTTCACGAAGGTCAAAAATACCCTCAATAAAATCCGGTGTTCCGGGAAGCTCTGTCAAATGAGGAATTTTAATAATCTCTCTGACCTTTGAGACATTTACTCCATATATACCCTCATATACAGAATCCGCCTCCTGCTTAAATATACGAAAATCAACTAATTCCATCTCATTGGAACCGACTTTTAACGATTTATCATCCATAACTATTTTCCCTTTGAGAATTTCTGTTCTAGTAAAATACTACTCTCTTTGGAGTATTTTATAATAAAATATCTTTGATTGCATGCAAAAGCAGCTAAATTTATATATTGGAATCCATCTACGGTAAAGAATTTATTTTGATGGAAATGTCCTTCAATAAAGTAATCACACTCAAATCTATTTTCCAAACGTCTTTTTATAAATTCACGAAAACCTTTAAAATCATTGCAGTCATTCTTTTTATTTAAATGTTTATTCACTTTTTTTAAAATCATATGATTTAAAGCCAAATCGATATATTTTAAAATAAAAAGTACAAAAGGATTTCGTATAAACGCAGTATATAACTTGTACGCAGTTTCTCCATCAAAGTCCCCATGGGCAAGATAGACTTTTTTATCTCTGTACCGAGCCTCTACAGGTTGTTTCTCTATAGGTACTATCACTGCGTTTACAAAGAAGTGTGAAAGATTAAAATCATGATTTCCCTCAAGATATATAAGTTCTATATCCCTTGAAATATCGTTTAAAAGAGCTATCAATTCCTTATTTTGTTCATAAGTGTATGAGATACCCCCAAAGAGTGCATCAAAGATATCACCCATAAGTATAAGCTGTGTAGGACGCAGTTTTTTAGAGTGAATATCTTGAATAAAAGCTAAAAGCTCCTCCCTTCGATGAGAGAAGTGTGCATCGGAGATGACAAATGCACCCTCTTGAAGTTCTAAGACCTTATGGGACATAGGCTATATCTGGAATTGCCACATCCTCAGCAATACCCATCATAAGATTTGCGTTGACCACGGCCTGAGAAGAGGCTCCGCGCATGAGATTATCGATTGCAGATGAGATAAAGAGCATATTGCCTTTACGTTTAACATAAATATCGCAAAAGTTGGTTCCTGCTACATTTTTCATATCCACAGGAGTATCACTTACTCTTACATGTATATCATTTTTATAAAACTCTCGCAAAAGTTCGACCTCATCAAACGCAGTATCTACTTGGATATAAATCGAGCTTATCATTCCTCTGGTTACAGGTACCAAATGCGGTACAAAATGCACATCATCAAATGCAACACCTATTTTTTGGGCAATTTCAGGGGCATGTCTGTGTCCTAGCGGATTATAAGCGAACAGGTTGTCATTCACATTTACAAAATGCGTCACTTCACTCAATTTTTTACCCGCACCGCTTACTCCTGTTTTTGCATCAATCACTATGGGCGTATTTTGGCTGCGTTTGTTTAAAAACGGTAAAAGTCCCAAGATTGCTGAAGTTGGAAAACAGCCGGGATTTGCGACTAAAGATGCATTTTTTAAAGCTTCTCGATTTAATTCAGGCAGTCCATAAACGACATGAGTCAGATTTTCTTTATCTGTATGAGGGCAGTAAAACTCTTCATAAGTCTCCAAATCAAGACGATAATCAGCAGAGAGATCAACGACTTTGACACCCTTGGCAATAAGCGGCTTTACATAAGCCATAGCTGTTTTATGAGGAAGAGCCAAAAACACCAGTTCACATAACTCTGCCATTTCTGAAACATCTGCTTTTTTTACTTCATCTTCACAAATACCGTTTAAAGAGGGATGCAGTTTATTAATCGTAGTGCCACCCTCAGAATTTGCAATATATACCAAATCAAAATTAGGATGTTTGAGTAAAATCTTTACAAGTTCGAGCCCTGTATAGCCTGTTGCACCGACAATCCCGACATTTATCTTTTTCTCACTCATGACTAATGCGTCTCAAATACTATTTCTTGGTATTTTACTTCATCAATTTCAAACTCTTTTTCACCACCGGGCAGACGGACTTTTACCTCATCTCCCTCCTCTTTTCCAAGAAGCTGTTTTGCCAGGGGAGAGTGAAATGATATAAGTCCTATATCCGGATTTGACTCAGAACCACCTACTATAGTATAGGTAACTTCTTCATCAGTATCAAGATCTGTCATCACAACAGTAGAACCAAAACTCACCTTTGAGTGTTCAAGCTCACGAGGATCCACAATCTGTGAATTACCCAAAATATTCTGAAGTTCAGCCAAACGATTGTCAATAGTTTTTTGCATCTCTTTTGCAGCATGATATTCAGCATTCTCTTTTAAATCACCATGTTCTAAAGCCTCTTCAATGGCCTTAACAACACCGGGACGTTTCACCTCTTTGAGATCTTTTACTTCTGCTTGAAGTTTTTCATAACCAAAAAGTGTCATAGGTTCAATTTTTTGCATATTTTATTCTCTTTATTTATATATTTTACTAATCTAGATTATATCAAAAAAATGCAAAGTTATATGAAAGAATGTTTTAAAATGAGTAGAAAAGGTAAGGGGATACAGAGTGCATTTAATTGCACCCTGTTAATAGATTTATATATTAATCTCTGCTACAGCTTTTATGTAAATTTCTTTTGAAATCTTTACACCAGCTTTTGTATGACTCTTTTTTGTAAGCTTTCTTACAAGTTTTGTGTGCATTATGTTTATGCTCTTTATGACATTTTGTATGTGAACTGTGTTTATGACCTTTATGACATTTTTTATGTGCATTATGTTTTTTATGGCATTTTTTATGAGAATGTTTTTTATAACATACACAAGTCACGTCACTATTTTGAGTTGAACTTTGATTTAAATCAGAAATTTCAACTAAAGAGAGGTTTGATACAACACCACTAAAGCCTACACCCCATGTAGTAAAGTTAAGCTCATCTAATACTTTTCCAGTAGGGAACATAAAACCGTAACGGTTAGTTTTTCTAATATCTGTTGTATAGTATGACCCGTTGTCACCGGAAACTCTTGGCATAAATAGACCGGCAGTTTGATTTACATCAAATGTTAATCTTGACAAGAAATCAACAGGAGCATCTAACGCGATAGTTGCAAGACCTTCATTAGACTCATAATATTCATCAAAAACAAGAGTTTTGTTATCTACATATACATGAGTAGAAG
>CAZCMR010000018.1:4807-10518 GCA_964499805.1 uncultured Sulfurimonas sp. | reverse complement strand
TATGACAGCATACTTTTACTTTACCTTCAACTGTAACTGAATGGAGACCTGTATCTCTGTCTGTAACTTGAATATCTGTTGAGAATGTACCTGAAGTTGTTGTAGGTTTAAAAGTCAATCCAACTGTGCAGTATTGATAACCGCGCATATTGAATGTTGATGCGTCACCACAAGGCACATCACCAAAACTACGGTTTAAATCAAAGTTAACGTCATCACTAAGCGTTATATCTGTAATGTTAGAGTAACAATACTCCGGATTGTAGATGAGAACCTCTACTGTTTTGCTCTCCCCCATCGGACAGCTTTCAAGGTTTTGTGTAGGTAAGATTTTAATCTCTCCACAAGGCTCACAAGCCTGTGCAGAACTAAAAGCCAATGTCAATAAAGCCAATACTAAAAGTATCTTTTTCATAATAAACTCCAAATAAAAAATTTATTTAAAGAAGCCAAGTCACCTTTTTTAGAAGCAACTCGGCCATCTTTTTTGAAAAAGACCCATAAGTTTTCCGTCCTACTCTCACAAGCAGTTTGGCAAATTTATCGTGAACAATGGCTAAGTTAAATAGTTCTGCAATTTTATCAAACAAAACTTAACATTAAACTTAAACATAATAATAATTAATTATTATGTTTTATATCCTAATTCAACAATGGATGTTTTCATTGGCTGAGGAAGAGGCCTAGAAAAGAGATATCCCTGTGCATATTCAATGCCCATCTCTTTTAAGAGAAGCGCCACCTCTTTAGTCTCAACAAACTCTGCAACATTGGACATATCCATACCTGAGGTAAAATTATGAATACTTTTTAACATATGCAATTTTCTGGCATCAGTCGTAATCTCTTTTACAATCGAAGCATCAATTTTAATAATATCAACATCCAAACTTGAAAAATAGGAAAAGTTAGAATATCCGGTACCAAAATCATCTATAAGTATTTTAGAACCATAACTATGCACTTTTGTAATAAACTCACCTATTCGTATATCATCTACAAGCATTACCTCTGTTTCAAGCAGCTCAATATCAATTCTCGATGCAACTTCAAGGTTTGTATTGAAGAGTTCAAAGAGCAGAGTTATAATCTCCTCATTAATAATATCATTCATAGAAAAATTCAATGAAAATCTATACTCTGGGTACTCATTTGCCACTTTCATAGTCTTGGTAATCATACATTTGGTAATTTGATAATAGTACTGCGTTTTACTTGCAATCTCTAAAAACATATAAGGGGAGAGCACCTCTTTTGATGGTAGTACTATTCGCACTAGCGCCTCATACTTCTCAATTTTAAGAGTTTTCAGATTAACTATAGGCTGAAAATAGGGGACAACCCTATCCTCTTGCAGTGCACTCTTTATTATATTGATAACTTCAATATTGTTCTGCCAATCCTCTTTTATAGCTAAACTTTCATGGTACACTATCACCCGCTTTCCAATATCTTTTTTAATGCTTTTTAAAGCCAAATCCGCATTTTCCAACAACGGCACAGTATGATTGACGGCGATACTGACCGAAAGATTGAAATGGATTGTATCCACCTCAAAATTTTTCTTTGCTATTAACTCTTCTAAATGTTTTCCTATTTTGAGCACATCTTTTGGATTCGCATCCTCAAATAGAACTGCAAACTCATCTCCCCCGACTCTATAAATTTTTTTCTTTGATACACTAGAGAGGTAATCGACTAACAGTTGTGCAATCATTACCAAAACTTTATTGCCAAACTCATTTCCGTAAACATCATTTATCTCTTTAAAAGAGTCAATATTGGCCAAAAGTATTGTTGGGTTTTGCAAGGTTCCTATATCTTGCTCAAAAGCATTTCTATTGTACAAAGTGGTCAAATAATCATGTGTTAAAGAGTGTTGCAGAGAACTACTTGTTTTTACGAAACTCGTATGTGCTTTATAGTATCTTGTAAAAAGATAGATAACAAGAAAAAAGTAGAGAATAAGTAAAGTAAATATTATAGAAGCCAAAATATCCAAAGACTTAAAATCATACAAGGAGATACTGTTAAAATCATCTCTTGTATTATGAATCAATATGCCAATATTATTGTTTAAAACCTTTTGTGTTACCAATATAAAGTCTGGAAATTTTTTCATAAGATAGGCACTGTGAAGATTGAACGTTTTTATAAAATCCTGTGTCTCTTCACTTTTTGAATCACTGGATAAAAGATAGTTGACTTTGCGCAGATAGTCCAGGTCTTGCATCTTTCGTGTATCTTTAAAAGAGTCCAGAATTTTAAGTGCTTTGATATAGAGCAGCTGGTCTTTTTTACTCAACTGCAGTGCATTTTCTACATGCCGTGATAAAAAAACTATAGAATTTTTTATTGCAGCATTTAAGATTAAAAAGTCTTGTACCCCAATAAGAAATTCATCCACCTGCTCTTGAATAATAGTAATACCGTCTTTAATATGGGCATAAGAGCTCTCTTTTAAAATCTTAGATTTTTTTAAAATTTTCAACTGTTTTTGGATTACATCATATTCATACGCAATTTTATCATGGCTATTGTAAGAGTACAATGCATTTTTCAGCAATTCACTTGTTATATCGCTGTTATAATTATCCAAGCTATCTAAATTAATCAAGAATTCACGCTGGTTTTGTGTAAAGTTACGCTGTGTAAAGTAAAAATATATCAGTGCAAAAAAAGAGAAGAGACCAAAAAAGAAGAGAACAAATATTGCTTTTTTATTGAACATTACTGGTCTACTATTTTTGGTTTTTCACCAGTCAATGTCTTTAAAAAAGCTACAATCTTATCACTATCCTCAAAAGTAATTTCAATCCCTAAGTTATGATAAGACATCTTTTGGACCGCTTCTTTTAATGTTTTTGCACTTCCATCATGAAAATATGGTGCTGTTAAAGCGATATTTCTAAGGGTTGGCACCTTAAAAACATTTTCATATTTTTTCTTTTTTATCACCATTGCTCTGTCAGGGTAGCTTTTGTTGGTATCATAGGCAAAAAAAGTTCCCATCTTTTGAAAAGAATTTCCTCCGATATTAATACCGTTATGACACGTGATGCAACCATACTGTTTAAACAGTTTGTATCCTTCCCTCTCTATCGGGCTTAAAGAGATCTCACCACGCAGATATCTGTCAAATTTTGCATTTGGAGTTATAAGTACTTTTTCAAACTCTACTATTGCATCTATTACATCATCATATTTCACTTTATTTGTATTGTAAATTTTTTTAAAAAGGTTTTTATAAGAGGCAGAGGCATTTAAACGCTTCTCTACTAACTTAGGATTCATATCATGTTCATTTGGATTTGTTATAGGACCGTTTGCCTGCTCTGCCAAATCATCCGCACGACCGTTCCAAAATTGTTTGAAATTGTACCGGGAATTATAAACCGTAGGAGCCTGAATATTGCCCCGTTTTCCTTTTGAGCCAAGAGAAACGGTATTAGAGTCTGCTCCCCCTTTGGAGAGCTTATGACAACTGTTACATGAAACCTTTGTATCTTTTGATAAAATCGGATCAAAAAAAAGTTTCCTGCCCAGCATTGCCTTTGCTTTATCAAACTCTACTACTTTAGGAAGAGGAGATATCGGCTCGCCAGCCGTTGATATAGTATAAAAAAAAGTTATTATAAATAAATATTTCAACATGGGAATTATTATATTGAAAGAACTCTTATTTAGACCTTTGAGAGGATGGAGAGGTCAAAATAAATCGTCTCATCTTGACACTCAATTGTAATGATGCACCCCTTTTTACTAATTTTCACTGCCTTTAGTACAGCTTCAAGCAAAAGAATATATGACTGCGTTTGAGGGTCATAGGCAAATAAAGTCTTATCCTTCACAAGAAAGATTCTGCCACCTCCACAGCCATCACCGATGATGCCTTCACAGACCAAATCATCTTCAAGATTAAAACCATGAGTCATCTAAACAATCCTCTTTTGCATCTTTTAAAAAATCCCTATATTCACTTGAATTTTTATCCAGAGTAATATACTCATCATAGGTATAGTTTTTAAAGGTAGCATCATCCATGCATTTACAGAGTTTTGTAGAGTTTTCATCACCTCTGCAGTGTGAGAGCATCTCACTCTTTTGCTCCTCCTGCCATCCCACATAGGAGTTGTAATAAGGGTAGAGCGCCCAGATGGCAAAACCAATTGTAAGCACTATATTGACAATATATTCACGCTTTTTTGTCTCAAAATATTTTTTCACATCATAAGAGATAAGTATTAAAAACACTATCTCAAGTGTTATATTAAACCAATCACTATCTAAAAAATCAAACAATTTCTATATTCCTCTCTTTCGTATCTCTTTTATCGCTTCGGCACACATTGTCAAACCAAACGCAGCTGTCACACCCATAAAACTGCCCTTCTCTTTTATCTGAACCTCTTCTGATGAAAAGATCACTTTGTACTTTTTGTTAAAACCTCTTTTTTTAAGTTCATAACGTATCTTAGAACCAAACTTGTCACCATAACTTTTCCAGATAGTATCCACCTTGATTTTTGTCGGATCTAAGCGTTTTGCGCTGCCAAATGAGGAGATAAGCTTTTTATAACACTTTTGTGCCAGTGCGAGCTTTGCATTTCTGTCATCAATAGCATCAAGTACCAGATCATAGGGCTCAAAATCAAAAGCATATACCCATGCTTCATCTATGCGTTTTTTGATGATTTGAACTTCAGGATAGTGTTCTTTAAGTGCTTCAACCTTTAGCTCATTTTCATGTAGTTCCGACCACATTTGACGATTTTGGTTACTTTTATCATAAGTGTCAAAATCAACAATAGTGATATTTTTCACGCCTGAACGGTAGAGACAATCAAGACAAAAGCTCCCTACTCCTCCAACACCCAAAAGCAAAACATTAGCATCTTGAAGTTTAGAAAAATCATCCTGCAGCAACAGTTTTATACGGTCATGCTTTGGCATTAATCAAGCCACTCTTGAAGGGTCTGCATACTTTTATACGCCGTCAGATCAAGCATTATCGGAGTTATCGAGATATATCCGTCGCGGATAGCCTCATAGTCACTCATCCCCAATTCTCCCTCTCTGGCTCTAAAGTTAAGAGGATGAAGCCCCAGCCAGTAGTGTTCCTCTCCTCGAGGATTTCTATGTATCTCTGCCTCATTTGAGTAGACTCTGTATCCTGCATAGGTAATCTTCATCTGCGCACTTTTTGTCTCAAAAGGGATATTTATGTTTAAAAACTCTCTCTCACGCAGAGGAAAAGCATCTTCACGTATTTTCGTTACAATTTTTTTAATAGTTTCACGCGCTAAGCTAAAATCCCCATTCGGATTTGTAAAGTCCATCACCTGAGAGATGGCAATGGATGGAATATTATGCAAAACACCTTCCATAGCACCCGCAGCCGTTCCACTGTAGGTAATATCCTCTCCCATGTTCGAACCGCGATTGATTCCGCTTACGACCAGATCAGGCTTCTCGTCTTGAAAAATTGCACTCAAAGAGAGGTAAACGCAGTCGGTCGGTGTTCCATCTTCAAGTTTAAAGAAGTTCTCCTGCACGGGAATAAAACGCAGCGGTTTAGTAAGTGTAAGTGAATGCCCACATGCTGACTTTTCATTTGCCGGTGCAACGACTGTCACTTCCACATCTTCAAGTTCATTGAGTGCTTTTAGCAGCTCTTTTAGACCTTTTGCCTCATAACCATCATCATTTGT
>CAZCMR010000018.1:0-4707 GCA_964499805.1 uncultured Sulfurimonas sp. | reverse complement strand
GAGAAGATACCTTATCAATCTTTCCCGCAATAAAATCCAAAAAAGTTAAGGCAGTCATACATATGAGCGAAAGCACTTCACCTACACAACAACCTCGAAAAAACTCTAAAAACAATAACAATAACAGAAAAAACAACTCGAATGCAAAAACACATACTCCTGTAAAAGGCTCAAGCGTAGAAGAGCTTCGTACAAAAAGTATCGGTGAGCTTGTAGACATCGCGACAAAGCTCGGTGTTGAACAGCCAAATGAGCTAAAACGCCAAGATGTTATCTTCGAGATCCTCAAAGCACAGACAGCACAGGGAGGATACATCCTCTTTAGTGGTATCTTGGAGATCATGCAAGACGGTTATGGTTTCATCCGTTCTATCGATCAAAGTTTTAACGAAAGTATCAATGATGCTTATGTTTCTAACACTCAGATCAAACGCTTTGCACTTAGAAACGGGGATGTGGTAACAGGTCAGGTAAGACCTCCAAAAGATCAAGAACGTTACTATGCACTTATCAAGATAGAAGCTGTAAACTCCCTTCCTCCTGAAGAGAGTAAAAAAAGACCTCTTTTTGAGAACCTCACACCACTCTACCCTACAGAACAACTCAAACTCGAGTACCGTGAAAAAGGTCTCACAGGTCGTATGATGGATCTTTTCTGTCCTATCGGAAAAGGGCAACGCGGGCTTATCGTTGCTCCTCCAAGAAGCGGTAAAACAGAACTTTTAAAAGAGATCGCACACGGTATTACAAGAAATCATCCGGAAGTGGATTTGATGGTTTTACTCGTAGATGAGAGACCTGAAGAGGTAACAGATATGGAACGCAGTGTAAAAGGTGAAGTTTACAGTTCAACATTTGATATGCCTGCTAAAAACCATGTAAAAGTTGCAGAGATGGTCATCGAAAAAGCAAAGCGTCGTGTAGAGATCGGTCGTGATGTAGTGATCTTACTTGACTCTATCACACGTCTTGCTCGTGCTTACAACACCGTAACACCTTCAAGCGGAAAAGTACTCTCAGGTGGTGTTGATGCAAATGCACTTCACCGTCCAAAACGTTTCTTCGGTGCTGCACGTAACATTGAAAACGGCGGGAGTTTAACTATCATGGCAACTGCACTTGTAGATACTGGAAGCCGTATGGATGAAGTGATCTTTGAAGAGTTCAAAGGTACCGGTAATATGGAAGTCGTTCTCGATAGAAAAATCGCAGACAGAAGAATCTTCCCTGCTATCGACATTCTCAAGTCAGGTACACGTAAAGATGAACTTCTTATCGGACCTGAAGTACTTCAAAAAGTATTTATCTTACGTCAAATGCTTCATAAACAAGACAATGAAGTCGAAGCACTTAAATTTATCTATAACACTATGGGTAAAAAAGCTACGAACGAAGAGTTCCTACTCAGTATGAATACTGATAAGTAGCAACTCCTCTAACGCTCACTTATGATGATATCGACGATATCATCTGCAAGCATAATTCCTGATCTGTAAAGCAGTTGGGAAGATGGATCATTAAAGACGATAGTTGTCGGTACCTCTTCGATCATAAACCTATGTGTAAGCCCTTCACAGATACCACTGTCAATATCTAAGATAGAGACTTTAGGTACTCTGTCATGAACCTCTTCAAGTTCAAACTCCATCAACTGACACGCATCACAAAATGTCGAACCAAATTTTAAAATAACAGTGTGACCTTTTTCAAATTCACCTTTAAGCACCTCATCAAAACTCTCTTCTTCTATCTCAATAAACGCCATTTCCTATCCTTTTAAATTTTTTACTAAACTTTTAAACTCATCTCCGCGCTCCATAAAGTTTTTATACTCATTAAAACTTGAAGCTGCAGGAGAGAAGAGCACTGTTTTCTTTGCAACCTCGGCTGCTTTTCTTACACTCTCTTGTAAATTTTTCATATAAAAGAGACTCTCTTTATTTTTAAACTTTTTAATTTTCTCATAGATTTGCTTACCCGTATCTGAAAAACAGATAATATTTTTAATATCAGATACAAGCAAGAACTCTTCAAGAGCAGTATAATCTACACCTCTGTCATAACCGCCAAGTATCAAAGTGTCAACATCCTTTAAAATTCTCACCGCTTCCATAGCTGCTTGGGGAATAGTAGAGATGGAGTCATTGATGTAACTCACACCATTTATGCTCTGCACATACTCCAAACGGTGCGGCAGTGTTTGAAACTCACTCAATGTTTTGAGATAAACCGCGTCATCTATGCCAAGCAGTTCACGCAACTGTTCAAGTATCTGCAGTGTTGCATGATGGATATAGCCCTGTTGAATGTTGAAGCTGTGTTGATGCGTCAGCTTTTTGTCATAGACATTGTAAAAGTGTACTGCGTTTATGGAGTCAGTTGTAAAGAACTTCTCTTGCTCTGGCAGGTTTGTGATGAAGATATCATCTCTTTTTTGGTCTAAAAAGATATTGAACTTTGCATGATAGTAATCTGCTTCGCTCTCATAATAGTCCAGATGCTCCGCAAAAAGATTGGTAAGTATCGCGATATGTGGCGAGTGGTGGATGTGATGGAGTTGATGAGAGGAGAGTTCCATCACTACTGTTGTCTCATCATCAATACTCTCGATGATCTCCAAAGGGCTCAGCCCAATGTTCCCACACAACAGCGACTTTTTACCTGCATTTTTGAGCATTGCATTTATGAGCGTTACAAGGGTACTTTTGCCTTTTGTACCGGTCACGCCGATTATCTGCGAACCAAAATATTTCAAAAAAAGTTCTGTGATGGATGTGAAGTTGTAGGCATCATACGCAATGCCAAGATTGTGCAGTGAGATACCCGGTGACTTGATGACAAGCTCTGCTTTGTCTAAGTCATCAAGATAGTTCTCTTTGTCTGAGTAGGCGCTGTCGACGATGATAACCTCACTCTGGGGCAGATACTTTTTAGCAAACGCATGAAAAGATTTTCCCTCCACGCCATAGCCAAAAACAGCTATCTTACTATAGTCCTGCAGCTCAGAAACGAAGTTTGTTAATCTGCTCACTAAGCACCTCTTTAAACTTCTGCGGAAGATTATTTTCCCCGTTAAAATCTACATCCAACTGATAAATTATCTCTTTTGGCTTGTAATCTTTGAGTAGCGCAGGCAGCTGCGTTTGCTCATAACTTGCATATTTTTTTGAGAGCGCATAGTTCACCTCATCGTACGTTCCCACACACTCAAAAGGCTTCACCGCTTCACTTTGGGAGAGCCCATCAAAAAGTAAACACAGCTCTTCATCATCAAGCATATCCTTGCCAAATATCTTCTGCAGTGTCGCATCTTCGATAAAGTTACAGAGCATAATGTAGGTAAAGAGACACTTCGGACACTTCCCACACCACTCATTTCTCTTACTGCCGACATTACAGCTGCGAAATGTAAAGAAGTGCTCTTTTGCGTGTTCGCTAAAGAGCTTGGCGATATGAATCTCATCAAGCGGACGCAAAAAACTAAAATACTCTACATCTTCTGTAACAAAGTTTTTGACATACCAGCGAAAATCATTCTCAAACTCGATAGACTTTGAGTACTGATGGTTTATCTTCTGTCCGTTGTAGATGATGTTCTCTTCATTGGCACTTGACTCATTTGAGAGAACAATATAGCGGCTTTTGTAGAGCAAACCAAGCCAGATGGAGATAAAACCGACGATGGATGAAAAAGGGATATGCCCATTTAGGTATCCGCGTCTATTAAAATCTAAAATCTTCTCCAAATCCAACTCACGTTTAAGCTCCACTGCGTTTAGAGGGTGTTTGTCCAGGATCTCTTTTGAAGCAACAATAGGATTCATGGAAAAGAGCAGAGAATCAGGAAAAACATCTTTGAGTAGCTCATAACTCACAAGCGAATCTTTACCTCCGCCTATAGGAATGATAGCGCGCTCCTCTGTTTCTCTACAAATCTTTGCAAACTTTGGCTCATCTACTGTGATAAACTCCACTAACTCGTCTTGTGTGACATCTATCTTGTTCAGGTATATAAACTCGCCAAGTCCGTTAAAGTAGAGCTTCTGGAACCACCCCTTTTGTGCTGCGTTTAGAAACCCGCACTCGACAACGAACTCTTTTGGGGCAGCGATCTTATAGTAGCTGATGGCCTCTGCAAGACCAATGTGAAACACACTGTTTTGCATATCAAAATCAGTGCTCATCTTCGCATCTTTTTTTAAGGCGATACGATGCCTAAACGCAGTGACCTTCTCACCCTCATGTAACTCATAAAGAAAGTGCAGTGCTATCTCTTCATCACTCTCTACTATCTCATAATTTTTGTAAATAAATCTATTATTTTCATTGCGTAATGTTTCAAAGTTTTTCATAATTGCCATTTATAGTTTAGTAAAGATATTATAACTCAAGATTGCTAAACAGATGCTCATAGCTTTAAGGGACATAATGTCCTTTTAATGGATTTTTTAACAATTAAATCAACACTTTGTCCTTTTTAACACCATAAAAGAGTTAAAAGGACATTTTATTTTTAAGAAAACTAACATATAAATTCAAAATACCCTTGAAATATTTCAATTTGTCATATTTCTCAACAATTAAAGGACATTTTCAATGGGATTTAATTGTGTTATTTGAAGTTGTTTGGGATATAATGTTCGTTGAATAAGTAGTTAGCTATACAGTACATCAAATTTAATACAGGAGCAGTAACAATGAATACTC
>CAZCMR010000017.1:0-30810 GCA_964499805.1 uncultured Sulfurimonas sp. | reverse complement strand
AATTGGTTTTTAAAGAGGGATTATATCAAAAGGTTTGTAAAAGTTGTTTTAATGAGGATTTATTTTATTAAATCTTTCCTATGCTTCACATAGGAAAGAACTTTTATTATTTTTCAGCTGTGCGAACACAACGGACATTATTTGCATCTGTTTTATCTTCTACATCATTGCATCCGCAATAAAAATAACTATACCATGCACTGCTGCTATTTGCATCTTCAGTCGTTGATGACCAAAATCTATTAGATTTTTTATTTTGAAACTCTTTATCCATGGCAGGTCCATGTGTCATTTTATCTGTAATGCTGTTTAGTTCATTAAGATTTGGTAATCGCCAATCACTGTATCCTCCCAAATCCAACTGTTCACAACTGTCAACTGCTTCACTCCATGTCTTTTTATCTGCATCGCTGATGGTATCAGGAGTATCCTGCCATATCAGATTTGTAGAGGCATCAAGTACTACTTGATTAGTATTATCTCTTGTATATCTTGCTTCACCCTGTACTTTGGCGATGTTAACACAGCGAACATAATGAGATAGAGATTTGTCAGGATCATTCGTTCGCGAATTTGCAAAGTTGACTGTCCAGATATCATCTGCACTTGAAGCCAAATATTCATCTGCACTCCAGTATTCAGAGTTTTTTGTATTATTAAATGCAACATCTATTGCAGGACTATTTGTACCTTTGTCAGAAAGTTCTATAAGTTGGTCCATTGATGGAAGTTGCCATGTCAAACTTGCTGTTGTTAAAGCTTCACAATAGTTTTTTGCACTGTTCCAATCTCTTAATACTCCATCATCAGATTCCTGCCAGATAAGTCCTGTTACATCATCGGTAACCGTACCATCACCATTGGATGTATAACTTCTTGTTTCACCTGTTTGGTATTCCCCATCATCATGTGCTATATAACTTGCACTTTGCCCTGTTTTTAATAACCTGCGAGGTGATGTTACAGTTACCTCTGCATGATTTAATGAAAAGATATTTTGTAATTTATTCAGATTTGAGAGTGCAATATTTGTCACACCCGGTACAAATTGTGTTGAATTGGCATCAAGAGTAATTTTTAATCTATGGAACATACTATCATTATAATCAAGTTTCACAAACTCTCCAAAAGTCCCTGTTCCATTAATATCAAAACTTTGACTAAGATTTTCATCTGATGTATTAATGTCAACTGTTCTGTTGAAGTAGATAGAGAGCGTGTCATCTGTAATATCTGCTGTCTCATTTGTATCATATACAGCCGATTTTATATATAAACTATCTTTCGTCGGTTCACTTGAAGAAGAGCCACCACATCCTGTAAGAAAAAGTAGTGTAGAGACCGTAACTATCGAAAGTGATGTGCATTTAGTAAACATATTCATATGTAACCCTTAAATTTAAGATTATCCCATTCTAGGACAGCTTATCTTAATTTAAACTAATAGTTTTAATTATTTTAAAATAAATACTTAAAGGGAGGAAGCCATAAGTAGACAATGTGATAATATTGTCACATACTAATGAAAAGCAAAATCTTTTTTTGTACGAATATTTTGTTTTAATGAAAAGATATTTTGATACTCAATCTTTTCAATTTCATACTCTTTGACTGCGTTTGGAAGTTTTATTTTCACCTCATCGCCGCACACTTTGCCTAAAAGAGCTTTGGCAATAGGAGAGTGAATAGAGATAAGAGCATTCTCCGGTTCGCTTTCTAAAACACCGCATATAGTATACACTTCCTTTTCATCATTATCAAGATTTAAAAGTGTAACAGTACTTCCAAACGAAACTCTCTCATGCTTATGCAGGGAAGGGTCAATTATTTTAGAGTTTTGTATCATTTTATTCAAATAAAAAAGTCTTTTATCTATAAAACGCAGCTTCTCTTTTGCAGCTTGATAGTCTGCATTTTCACTTCTATCACCAAGGGCTGCTGCGACAAGTTTTTCATGAGCGACTTTTGGCTTTTCAATTTCTAATAGATATTTAAACTCTTCTACCAAAATATCATACCCTTCAATACTCATTGGTTCTATCATTATATAAAAATCCTAATGATGATAACCTATAATATAGTAGGTCTCTTTATTTGGTAGTTTTTCTACTTCTACCTTAAATTTTTCACTAAAATGTTTAATTTTCTCATGTGCTTCTTGAGCTAACTGGGGAGTTGGAGATTCTATTTTTATTTTAAAATAATCTTTTGAGTTTGAAAGTGCAACATATGCATTGTTCACTTTTAAGTGGTCATTTAAGTCCATTATGTGTTTATCTATTTTTTCATACCCTACAGTATTCTTTTTAATTCTCTCTAACTGTTCTACCAAAGCTTCATTTGGTGTGTATCCTAACTGTATCAGCATAGCTCTGTCTTGCATATATATATCCTTATAAATTATTAGACTTTTAATACCTTTGAACACAATTTCACTATCATTTCCCCCATTCAAGGTTCCACAGTAACAGTGCAGGAAGTCTATTGAAAAAATAATAACAGTTTTTTGTAAATATTCAGTATGCATTTATCTATAGAGACTATAATTACAAAATAATCGTGATTTAATAATCATTACTACCAAATAAAGAGGGATAAATGACTGAAGAAATACTTAAAAAAATAAAACAACTTCCACCGCTTCCAGAATCTGCAATGCAGATTGAAGAGGTATATAAAGATCCTGACAGTACTTTTAATGATATGGCGAAAATTTTAGAAAAAGATCCGCTCTTAACAGCTGATATTTTAAAAGCTGCAAACTCTCCACTTTATGGATTTTCTCGAGAAATCAATGCTATCAGCCAGGCTGTAGGACTTTTTGGAATGGGTACAGTTCGTGGTTTTGCATTAGCAAGTATTGTTAAGAAAAGTTTTTCTCTTGACCTGTCACCTTATGGTATTACTAACGACATGTTTTCTGACCTTTCAAAAAAGCAGCATGCACTTATGACTTCATGGTGTCTACGTAAAGAGAACAAATATCTTGGTGTTTTATCACCTGCTGCGTTTCTTGTTGAAATTGGAAAGGTTTTAATTGCACAGCAAGTTATGTCTGATGGTAAAGAAGAAGAGTTTCGTGATGCATTAAAAGAGCTCCAAGACGTTGAAGCTGCAGAGAGAGAAGTGATAGGTGTTGATACTCCAGAGGTCAGTGCAACAATTTTTAAACAATGGAAATTTGAAGAGAATCTTGTAGATGTTATAGGAAGTTGTCAAAATCCTGAACTAGCAACAGAAGAGGATCAAAGACCTGCAAAGATTCTTCATGTCGTACGTGTGGCTGTGCCTATTAATGGTAAAGTTACCGATGCAAGTATCAAAGCCGCAAAAGAGCTCATAGAAAAATATGAACTAGATATGGAAAGCTTTGAAACTGCTATTGAACACATAAAATAGAGATAAACAGATAATTGAAATCCCTACTGATAAGACTCACTCATGGTTTGAGTGGGCAGGACATTACAGAGGAAGAACGTCCTTTTGTCAATGACTGGCTTGCAAAAAAATATATCACACATAAAAACAACATTTATAAATTCCATTCCAAATACCGTGCTGGTGTTTTGGGCCTTGTACAAAAAGGAACCGCATATCTGCATGTCATCGGTGAAAATATCAAAGACTTGTTCATTGCCGAAGGTGACTTGGGCGTTGCAACAGAGGGTGATTTAGTCATTGCCAAAAGACTTCTTGGAAAACGTGGAACACCCAGCGCAAAAATAGCTGAAATCGTAGGTCGAGAACAAACATACAGTGTTGCGTGCATAATTGAGACGAAACACCATCACCGTTCTTTGGTAGAGCTAAAAACACAATACCCTATCGGTGCACCAATGAAACCTGAAGAGCTTGAAAGCTATGAAATTGGTGATCTTTTCAAAATCGACAACTTAGAAAACAGCATACTTGAAAAGATCGGAAATATCAAAGATCCAAAAGCCGATGAGAAGATAGTCCTTGCACAATTTAACAAACATGATACTTTTGATGAAGAGACTCTTAAAATTGCGCGTTCATTTAAAGCCGTTGATGCTTCAAAATATCCAAAAAGACGGGACTTAAGAGATCTGACTTTTTGTACTATCGACCCTGTAACCGCAAAAGATTTTGATGATGCTATCTACTGGGATGATAAAAACAGTACTTTGTATGTCGGCATAGCTGATGTAAGTGAATATGTCAAACCTTTTGGTGCCCTTGATAAGGAAGCTATATATAGAAGTTTTTCTATTTATCTACCCCACAAATCCATACCGATGCTTCCACGGGAACTAAGTGAAACACTCTGTTCACTCCAACCTCATGTAGACAGACTCGCATATGTTTTTGAGATAAAACTTGATAAAAACACTCTTGATGTAACTCATTCGGAAGTCTATGAAGCGGTTCTTCACTCTGACAGACGCTTTAATTATGAAGAGATAGACCTCTTTTTTGAAGGAAAACTTCAGGCGAGAACAGAAGAAGAAAAAGAGATATTTACTTGGATAACAAAACTCAGACAAATTACAGACAGACTTAAAGAGCTGCGTTTACAAAAAGGATTTGAATTCCACTCTCCTGAGATCTCTATGGAACTGGATGAAAATACAAATCTTATTTCCACAACCCTTGCACTTGAAACACCCTCCCACGGTCTTATTGAGGATTGTATGCTTTTGGCTAACAAAGAAGCTGCAAAGCGATATAAAAGAGGCCTTTTTAGAGTCCATGAATCTCCAAGTCAGGCAAAACTGCAGACACTCTATCAGGAACTGGCCGGAATCGGTATGCATATTGATATTAAAAACTCTATCAAAGAGACTATTACAGAGATACAAAAACAGGCAAAAGAGATGGGCATCGAGGCAGAAGTCGACACTCTTATTATCCGCTCTCAAATGCAGGCAAGATACTCCCCTATCAACGTCGGACACTTTGGGCTTGGTTTTGATGAATATACTCACTTCACTTCACCTATCAGGCGTTACAGTGACCTTATCGTACACCGTTTACTCAAAGCGATAAACGCAGGAGATACACAAGAACAAAACTATGTTCTTAGAAATATAGAATCCCTTAGTATGCAGATAAGTGAAAAAGAGAGAGAAGCAAGTATCATCGAATCTGAATACAAAGCCAGAAAATATGCGCGCTGGGCAGAGCTTAATCTTCATAAAGAGTTCAAAGCAAGAGTGACAGCTACGGACCCTGAACTTAGAGCTGAGTTACATGATGAGATAATAGGGGCACATCTGCATTTTCTCTCTGGTGCCGATGTTTCTCTCTTTGAAGATATCATTATCAGGATTGACAAAGTCGATATTTACCGTGCACGTATATTTGCGAGTGTTGTTGGAAAAATTGATGTATAAAAACGAGTTTGACAAGCATATTCAAAACAGAACTATTTCAAACTCTTTTGTCTTTTTTGGTGAAAGCACTTTTTTAATAGATATGTACACAAAAATGCTCACTAATTATGATGATGCAAATATTTTGACATACTATCATGATGAGTATGATTTCAACTCAGCAAAAGCACATCTTTCACAAGCTTCTCTTTTTGGAGACAGAAATATTTTAATCATTAAAAGTGAAAAAAAAATTCCAAAAAAAGAGCTTGACACACTCCTTGGTTTCTGCGATAAAAACCCCGATAACATCTTTGTCTATGCCTACTACGGAAGTGACCATAAGAGTTATAATAATAAAAAAACTTTTGCGAAATCAAACGCAATGAGTGTTCGTTTTTTTCACCCAAAAGAGTACGAAGCACAAAATCTCATTATGCAGATCGCCCAAGAAAAAAATGTTCACATAGATAAATATACCATCTCACACCTTCTCAAAATTCATAACGGTGATGTAGCTTTATCTGCCAATGAGATAGAAAAATTTCGTGTTTTTCAAAGAGAGATTACTACAAAAGATGTAGATGCCCTAGTCTATGGTCTTGCCGAGATCAATCTTGATGATTTTATAAAAAAACTTTTTACAAAAAAAGATTATAAAGAGGATCTGCAAAGCATTTTAGAACATGGTGAAGATGAGATACGAATAGTAAGTGCTATCACTGCCTTTGTTACACAGCTCTATATGTTCAATATCTACATCAGAGTAAACGGTGCACCAAATGCAATGGAGATTTTAGGATACCCTGCTCCGGGATTTGTTGTCGAGCAAAAAGCGGCATTGGCTCTCAAACTCAAGCCAGAAACATACTTTAAAGTCCATGAACTGCTTCTTTTGAGTGAACTTAAAATGAAAAGTTCACACACTGATAAAAGTGCTATCTTATTTTCTACCTTAATAAAATTACAAAAGTTAATTTAAAAAACAAGATTTAAAGATTTTAAGTGTATACTTTTATTATGAATAACTATACAAATGCATTAAGAGAACATCATTTAAAAGCAACACCCCAACGACTGGAGATAGCAAATACTCTCGAGCGGTACGGGCATATAAATATAGATAATTTGTATGAAATCATGCTAAAAAAATTCAACTCTATTTCATTGGCAACTATTTACAAAAATATCAATCTCATGCTTGAAAAATCTTTTATTCAAGAAGTTAAAATTCCAAATGAAAAATCTGTTTTCGAACTCTCTAAAGAGGCACATTCCCACTTGGTTTGTAAAAATTGTGGAGAGATAGAAGATGTCTCTGTAAATTTAGCACAAGTTTCAAACACAGTCACAAACAGCTCCCACTTTAAAATTGAAAAAATAGACGTTGTTTTCTCCGGAGTTTGCCAAAAGTGTCAAACTCTTTAACATATACTCAGCCCATTTTTTGTATAATAGCGCATTAATTTTTCCAAGAAGGAATACCAATGCGTGGATATAAAATTTTTGCTGGTTCAGCAAGTGTGGATTTTGCAAAAGAGATTTGTAGTATTTTAGATGTGCCGTTAGCAAAAGCTGATGTGAAAAAATTTAGTGACGGTGAAATTTCAGTTCAAATAGCCGAAAGTGTACGTGGTCGTGATGTCTTCATCGTACAATCTACCGGTGCTCCTTCAAATGACAACCTTATGGAACTCCTTATCATGACAGATGCACTTAAACGTTCTTCTGCTTCAAGCATTACAGCTGTTGTACCATATTATGGATATGCAAGACAAGATAGAAAAGCTGCTCCTCGTGTACCAATCACTGCAAAACTTGTAGCAAATCTTTATGAAACTGCAGGAATAGACAGAGTTGTAACCATAGACCTTCATGCCGGTCAAATTCAAGGTTTCTTTGATATTCCTGTTGACAATCTCTACGGTTCGATCACATTTGAGCAGTACATAAAAAGCAAAAATCTCAAGAATCCTATCATCGCTTCTCCTGATATCGGTGGTGTAGCACGTGCGAGATACTTTGCAAAACGTATGGGTTTAGAGATGGTTATCGTTGATAAACGTCGTGAAAAAGCAAATGAGAGTGAGGTCATGAATATCATAGGTGATGTTGAGGGCTATGATGTAATCATGATAGATGATATGGTAGATACTGCCGGGACTATGGTAAAAGCGGCTACAGCACTTAAAAACAAAGGTGCAAACTCAGTAATGGCTTGTGCTACACATGGTGTTTTGAGCGGAAAAGCATACGAAAATCTTGACAAAGGTGAACTTGATGAATTAATCATCACAAATACTTTGGCAACCAAAGAGCATAAAAACATTAGAGTTTTAACAGTTGCTCCACTCTTTGCAGAGGTAATCCGAAGAGTGTACCATAACGAGAGTGTTAATTCACTTTTCACATAAAGAACAATCACTTTTACTTAAGGAAAACAGAGTTGAAAAACATAAGAAATTTCTCTATCATAGCCCATATTGACCACGGTAAAAGTACCTTGGCAGACAGGATCATCCAAGAGTGTGGTTCTGTCAGTGAACGCGAAATGAGTTCACAAATGATGGACACTATGGATATAGAGCAAGAGCGTGGTATTACTATCAAGGCACAGAGTGTACGACTTGATTATGTCAAAGACGGTGAGCACTACGTTCTTAATCTTATAGACACTCCGGGCCATGTTGATTTTTCTTACGAAGTGAGCAAATCTTTAGCTTCAAGTGACGGTGCACTGCTTATTGTAGATGCAGCACAGGGTGTAGAGGCACAGACTATTGCAAATGTTTACTTAGCACTTGATAATGACCTTGAGCTCATTCCCGTTATCAATAAAATAGACCTCCCTGCCGCTGATCCAGATAAAGTTGCAGAGGAGATTGAAACAAGTATCGGCATTGATGCCACTGATGCTGTTTTAGTTTCAGCTAAAACCGGTGTAGGTATCCGTGAACTTGTTGATGCCATTGTAGAGAGAATTCCCGCTCCTGTCGGTGACCCTGATGCTCCGACAAAAGCGATCATTTATGATTCTTGGTTTGATCAGTATTTGGGAGCACTTGCACTTGTTCGTGTTTTTGACGGAGAGATTAAGAGGAATCAGACTATCAAGCTGATGAGCAATGGTGAAGAGCATCAGGTTTTAGACTTGATGTATCCGCATCCTATCAAAAAGCTCAAGACAAACGCAATACAAAGCGGTGAGATTGGCATCGTCGTACTTGGTCTAAAAGAGGTAAGTGTTGTAAATGTCGGAGATACAATTACAGATGCAAAAAATCCTACAGCTGAACCTGTTGGAGATTATGAACCTGCAAAGCCTTTTGTTTTTGCAGGTCTGTACCCAATAGATACAGATAAGTTTGAAGACTTGCGAGATGCACTAGACAAACTCAAGCTCAACGACTCTTCACTCTCCTATGAGCCTGAGACTTCCATCGCCTTAGGTTTTGGTTTCAGGGTTGGATTTTTGGGCATGCTTCATATGGAAGTTATCAAAGAGAGACTTGAACGTGAGTTTGGACTTGATCTAATTGCTACTGCACCTTCGGTTGTTTATCATGTTTATCTGACAAACGGAGAGAAAGTAACTGTACAAAACCCTTCTGAACTTCCAGAGATACAGAAGATAGACAGAATCGAAGAACCGTATGTAAAAGCAACTGTCATCACACCAAGTGAATACCTTGGAAATATTATGAACCTGCTTGTCTCAAAACGCGGCATACAAAACAAGATGACCTATCTTAATGAAGAGAGAGTTATGCTTGAGTATGAAATTCCTATGAATGAAATCGTCGTTGATTTTTATGACACACTCAAATCAATTTCAAAAGGTTACGCTTCATTTGACTACGAACCTACGGAGTTCAAGGTCGGAGATCTTGTAAAACTTGATGTAAAAGTTGCAGGTGAAGTTGTCGATGCACTCAGTGTTATCGTTCCTCGTACTTCTGCACTCTCTCGTGGCCGTGCACTTGTCAAGAACATGAAAGAGCTTATTCCTCGTCAACTTTTTGAAGTAGCAGTACAGGCTTCACTTGGAAATCAGGTAATTGCAAGAGAGACTGTTAAGAGTATGGGTAAAAATGTTACTGCAAAATGTTACGGTGGAGATATTACACGTAAACGTAAACTCCTTGAAAAACAAAAAGCAGGTAAAAAACGTATGAAATCTATAGGAAAAGTACAACTGCCGCAAGAGGCATTTATGTCTGTACTTAAAATGGATTAACTCCCTTTGCTATGAAGTGTATATTGTGTGAGAACTACTCTCTTACACATATATGCAAAAAGTGTCAAACCATCTTTCTCACCCCTTCCATATATAAACGCACTCTGAAAAACAACATTACTGTTATCTCTTTTTACAAATATGATGAGATAAAAGAGCTGCTCTTCACAAAACATACAGACATAGGCTTTTATGTCTACAATATTTTGGCAGAGTTGAGTTTTAAAAAATTTGCCGATGAATTTCATACAGAAGATATCTACGCATCTATTGGCATTGATGACAATATAAAAAACGGTTACGCCCATACCGCCATTCTTAACCATGCGCTTAAAAGTTATAATATCAAACCTCTCTATAACAGACTTCGAGCGAAAAGCGACATATCGTATTCCGGAAAATCAAAGCTCTTTCGAGAACAAAATCCCCGAAATTTTCAACTTAAAAACTTTAAACAAAAAGAGGTAATAGTGGTTGATGATATCATCACAACTGGTACTACACTGAATGAGGCTGTACAAACACTGCAAAAAGCAGAGAAAGAGGTAGCTTTTTGTCTAACACTTACAGATGTAAGTGTTAAATAGAAAAGTCCTTAGAAAAGTCCTTTAAAGAGTTTATTTACCTCTTTTTCAAGTTGTTTTTTCGTTTTCTTATCGAGGTATTTATTAGCCTCTTTTTGCAATGCTTTCGTTGCCTCTTTCGTTATAAGTTTACTTGCATCAACACTAACTTTAGGTGCTTTGATATCTCCTTTTAGTGTAATTGTCAAAGGATTTTTATTTGCGATTATCTCAATTTTGGAATTGATTTTTTTTGTCAAAGTATTGAGTTTTGTATTTTTACTTTTAATTGAAGATGTATTTGAACGCAGGTCAAACGCAGCTACTATTTTCTCTTTGTTAATGTCTGCATTTACATCACCTTTAAACTTCTCTGCATATAAATCTGTGTGTGCATACTTTTTCACCAGATCAAGTGCCTGGTTTTTCATAAAACTTCCATGACTTAGGAAGCCACTTAACTTGCCTTTTGATTTAACAAGATTATAATCAAGGTCAGCATCTATCGTCGCTTTAAAAATCTTCGGATAAATAAGAATATCTAAAATATCCAAAGTATTCAGAGCATCCAAGTCTGCATGAAAATCATCATTATGCAGTTTTGCATCAAGTTTTCCGCCTGCAATATTTGAGTGAGCTGTAAAATCCAGATCTTTTGCTTTGTTAAGCTCACCATTTGCAATAACACCACCTTTTAGATGACGCTGCGTTACAAAGTAGAGTTTATCCAGATCTTTTATATCTACTCTGTAATCACTCTGCAGAGATTTATCTTTCATATTAAAACGGGCTTTTTTTACATCAAGATTTGCAAGTGTCGAGAGAAAATCAATCTTTGTATCTATAATATTCTTGTTAAGTGTTGTATATGTTTTTGCACTAAAAGTCGTTTTTGGCATTTTTGAGCTAAACTCATATGCTTTTGTCATATAACGAGAATCTACCAAACCTTTACGGATGTTTGTTTTTACAACACCTTGAAGATTTTTCATATCTGCATTTGCTATATCGACATTCATATCAAAAAGAGCATCTGCATAGTGTGGTTGTTTAATCATATAGAGTAGTTTTTCAAGATGCAGACCTTTTATATCCGCCTTGACACTTTTAGGAGCAAACTCTTTTAAAACGGCACTAAAGGTCGTATTTGATGCTGCGATATCTGTTTTACCACTTACAACCATCATCTCTTTAGAACCTTTGACCTTTCCTCTCAAACGCAGTGGCCCTCTTACATCTGCACCACTAAGCGGTTTAAGCAATGCAAGCTCTTTTACATCTACATTATATGTAAGATTCAGATTTAAAGGTTGTGGTATTACATGACCTGCAGAAGTAATCTTTGCCAAATTTGAATTTAACAGATAACTGTAATCAACAGCATCACCATTGAGATCTGCATCCAGTTTCATATTAAACGCAGTCCTTGGGATTGTTACATTAAAATCTTTTTTGAGCACACCAGAGTTTAGTGCTCCATTTTTAGTGAGTAAACTAATATTTCCATCAAGCTTGTGCGGTGTAATATTTTTAAAGTTAACATCCAGATCTATCTTCGCCTTTGCGTACTCTTTTTGGTTGAGCATATAAAGGAGTGATGCCAAATCTGCCGAATCAATTTTAGCGATGATGGAAGTAGGATTGAGATCTGTTAAAGTTACATGATAATTAGTTGCACTTTTAGCAACATCACTTTTACCATCTATATTTATAAGCTTCATATCACCTTTAATCTTACCATTGGTATGGAATGAACTTTGTAGCTGCGTTTGAGTCAATGGTTTAAGTGTTCTTAACTCTTCGAGTCTTACATTATATGCAATATCAAATGATTGTGCAAAAAGTGAATAGTTTCCTTTTAAATGAATCGTATTGTTGTTATTGAGCACAAGTTTGATCTCAAACTCACTCATTCGTAGATGAAATACTGCCAACTTAGATGGCAGATGCGTCTGCTTTTGAATCTCTGTCTCTATAAGCGGTTTAACAGTAGCATTACCAATACTTGTAAACGCAGCAATATATACAAAAGTCACTAAAGCGACCAACAGACCTAAAATCCACACAATTATTTTCATATAACACTCCAATTTTCTTTCTATGTTATATAATACAAGAATATTCTTCAGAGAATGATTAAATAGATCCAAAACAAACTTGATACACTTAGACTCAACTATATTAATCAATATTTATAAAGAACTACTTGACATTGTTACACTCAATATGTATAATACACTTATCTTACTAGAAAAGGAGCGAGAGAATATTATGTCTAATAAAAATATGGAAAATGAAAATCTTCAAAATAATGAAGATATTGAAAACTCTAATGCATCCAAGGAAGAGACTCAAGTTGAGGCGAATCCAGAAGATGAATTTGAACTTTTAAAAAAAGAATTAAAAGAATTAAAAGATAAATATGCACGTGTTCATGCTGATTTTGACAACATCAAAAAAAGACTTGAACGTGAAAAATATACAGCGGTTGAATATGCAAATGAAAAATTTGCAAAAGATATGATCCCTGTTGTAGATTCCCTTGAGATGGCTTTACAGTCAGCAAATGCTGATGCAAGTCCTGAAGAACTCATAGAAAAATTAAAAGAGGGAATTGAACTTACTTTAAAACAGTTTACAACTGCACTTGAAAAACATGGTGTAACAATGGTATCTCACGAAGAGCCGTTTGATCCAAATATTCACAATGCAGTGCAAAGCGTAGACCATGACGAAATTGAGAGTGGACAAATTGTTCAAACTTTCCAAAGAGGGTATAAATACAAAGATAGACCACTTCGCGAAGCTATGGTTGTTGTAGCAAACTAAATTTGCTACAATGCAACATAAGTTGCAAAATATATTTTTAAAACGGTGTACAATTACACTGTTTAAAAAATAAAAAAGTATAAAAAATAAAATTAAGGAAGATAAAATGAGCAAAGTAATAGGAATAGATTTAGGAACAACAAACTCATGTGTGGCAGTTTATGAAGGTGGTGAAGCGAAAATCATCCCAAACGCAGAGGGTAAAAATACAACTCCTTCAGTAGTTGCATTTACAGATAAAGGTGATGTACTTGTAGGTGATCCTGCAAAACGTCAAGCTATCACAAACCCTGAGAAAACAATTTCATCTGTTAAGAGAATCATGGGTCTTATGATGAATGAAGAGAATGCAAAACTTGCACAAGACAAAGTTACATATAAAATCGTCGATAAAGACGGTATGGCAGCTGTTGATGTAGCAGGTAAAGTGTATACTCCTCAAGAAATTTCAGCAAAAATTCTTACAAAACTAAAAGAGGATGCTGAAGCATACCTTGGAGACAAAGTAACTGACGCTGTAATTACAGTTCCGGCATACTTCAATGATTCACAACGTAAAGCGACTAAAGATGCTGGTACAATTGCAGGTCTTAATGTTCTACGTATCATCAATGAGCCGACTGCATCAGCACTTGCTTATGGTCTCGACAGCAAAAGTGATGAAGATGTACTTGTATATGACCTTGGTGGTGGTACATTTGATGTTACAACACTTGAAATCTCAGATGGTACATTTGAAGTTCTTTCAACTGATGGTAACGCATTCTTAGGTGGTGATGACTTCGATAACAAAATCGTTGACTGGTTAGCTGATGAGTTCAAAGGAAGTCACGGAATTGATCTTAAAAATGACAAAATGGCGCTACAACGTCTAAAAGATGCAGCTGAAACTGCGAAAAAAGAGTTATCTTCAGCAACTGAGACTGAGATCAACTTACCGTTTATCACAATGACAGAAGCGGGACCACAACATCTTGTTGTAAAACTTACTCGTGCGAAATTTGAGTCTATGATTGAGACACTTGTAGATGAGACTATGGATCACATCAACACTGCAATGACTGATGCAGACTTAAGTAAATCAGATATTAAAGAGATCATCATGGTTGGTGGTTCAACTCGTGTTCCATTGGTACAAAAAAGAGTTTCTGACTACTTTGACGGAAAAGATTTAAACAAATCTGTAAACCCTGATGAAGTTGTTGCTGCGGGTGCTGCTATTCAAGGTGGTGTTTTACGTGGAGATGTAAAAGATGTACTTTTACTTGATGTTACACCTCTTTCACTTGGAATTGAAACACTTGGCGGTGTTGCGACAAAAGTTATTGAAAAAGGTACAACGATTCCTGTAAAAAAATCTCAAATTTTCTCAACTGCAGAAGACAACCAACCAGCGGTTTCTATCAATGTAGTACAAGGTGAACGTGAATTTGCAAAAGACAACAAGTCTTTAGGTCTTTTTGAGCTTACTGACATTCCAGCTGCACCACGTGGTGTGCCTCAAATCGAGGTAACATTTGACATCGATGCAAATGGTATCTTAACAGTTAGTGCACAAGACAAAGGCACTGGTAAAGAGCAAAAAATTACAATCTCTGGTTCATCTGGACTCAGTGAAGAAGAGATTAACAGAATGGTTCAAGATGCAGAAGCACACAAAGCTGAAGATGAAAAACGTAAAGCACTTGTAGAGCTTAAAAACCAAGCTGACGCACTTATCGCTCAAACTGAAAAATCTATGACAGAGATGGGTGATAAACTTGAAGCAGATGAGAAAGCTAAAATCGAAGCTGCAATCACTGAACTAAAAGATGTTCTCAAAGATGAAAATGCTACAAAAGAGCAAATCGAAGAGAAAGTCAAAGCACTTACAGAAGCAAGTCATAAAATGGCTGAACAAATGTACAAACAAGAGCAAGGTGGTGCGGCTCAACAAGGTGGAGCTGACTCAGCGAAGAAAAAAGATGACGATGACGTTATCGATGCAGAGATTGAGTAATCTTACTCAACTCTCCACTTTAAAGCCCTCAACTCCTATAATGGAGTTAGAGGGCTTTTTTTATTTATAGCTACTTTTTATCTACTCAGCGCTTTCATAGCAGCAATCAAGTATTTTGGATTATGAATGGAATCATATACCGGAATAACTTCCTTATCTGTATCAAAAAGTCCATAGACTGCCATTTGAGCTGTTCTTACAGAATATTCAACAGTAAATACACAATCCTTCTCAACTTCTGCGAATTGTCCTAAAAATGCAAAATTCGTCGCACCTTTTGGAATAACATCAGGTCTGTCTCCAAGTTTTCTAGGCATAAACAGACTATCTATAAAAGGCATAGCGACAGGAAGACAATTTACTTTCCCCGCCTCTGTTACAGGCTTCATTAAATCTTGGATTTTTAAGTGATAGTAGAGTTCATCAAGTATCTCTTCACCACTGCACTCAGCCATTGTTTTATCTACATAATTTCCTTTTCTATCAGGATAGAGTCCATATCCCCAGAAAATTTTCACATCATCACTTTGATTTGGAAAATGAGGCTGATGTGCTATTACTATTGACATAAGCCAGTTTGAATCAGTCATTGTTACCAATCCGCCAGTCCCGTCTATATTGCCGGTAAACTCTTGCATATAATCATGAAAAGTAGTGTCTTTTAAAGTTGCTGTAAATGAGTACCATTTTTGCAAATCGATATTGTCACAAAAAGGAGATGGATTTCCAAAGATTTTATGTTTTAGTGCAAGTTTTTTCCACAGTTTCCAAGCTCCTGAGTCATCTATGCCTTTGAGTTTTGGAGCCTGACTCCATGAACCTACATCTGTGCTCTCTGTTATGGAACCATTGGTTATAAAAACATAATCATCTTTAGAAAGTACTATCTCATCTCTATTTTTGAGGTGTAATACGGTAGCAGTATGTTTATCGGCAGAGAGGTTAAAATCTATATCTATAACTTCTGTATTCATTTTAAAATGAACACCTCGTGCTTCAAGATATCGGCGTAAAGGACGTATTACAGAATCATATTGATTATACTTCGTTCTCATAATTCCGCCAATACGGTAGAGTCCATCGACAAGATGGATAAAACGCTTCATATAGCGTCTCATTTCTGCTACAGAGCTCCATTTTTGAAAGGCAAACATAGTTGACCAAATATACCAGTAGTTTGTTTCAAAGAACTCTTGATCGAACCAGTCCTCTATGCGTATGTTATTTAATACAATTTCAGGAACAAACGTTAGTTCTGTAAGCTTTGCCTGCTGAGCAAAAGAGAGCCCATATGATGAGAGATCGACTTTTTTGGCATTTTTAAGTAATCTTGCTTTTGCATTAGAAACATATTTTTCGCTAAACGCAAAAGACTCATCTTTTACAGAAACAGTCTCATCCTCCAAAGAAGGAATATTGGAAAGAAGATCCCAATAACACTCATAATGTGCTTCATGCATTCTTCCACCACGAACCAAAAAGCCATCATCAGCATTACCAGAACCATCACATGCACCCCCGGGAATAGTATCTTTTTCAAGAATGTAGATATTTTCTCCCGAAATTCCTGCATCTTTTTCTAGATAAACAGCACTTGCTAAAGCTGCTATTCCACTCCCGACCAAATAAACTTTTGAATCTTTTTTCTTTACATTTTTCATTTTAAACCCCTTTAAAATTAATTTTGACTACTTAAAATCTTTTTTAGCAAGCTGCCAAGCTGAATAAAAATCCACTATATCCCCGCCATTTTCCTTTTGAAATTTTTTTGCATCATCAAGTGATTTAAAAGCATACTTGCTTACTCGGCTCATCGTAGCATGTTTTTTACTTCCCACGACATAATAAGCCTCTTGTACAGGAATAAATTTCAAAGATGTCACATCTACAACCTGTGGATTTTGCAGTTCCACACCTTGGCGCAAATGGTCCGTAAGACAATGGAGGGAGCAGTACTGGTGCACTGTACCATTCATATCTGTTGCCGCATGACTTGTTTTATAAAACATTACCAAGTTCATTCCACAGATGGCACAGTGCTCTTTTGCTTTACCTTTTTGCAATAAAACTGCATCCTTCTTTGTTACTGTTTGAAACATTTTATGCGACTTAGGCATCATTTTTTTCACATTTTGTGCAGTATGCTTCTTTGTCTCCTTTTTCATCACTGGTTGAGACACCTTATCTGTGCTTGGCTTCGTCTTTTCAAGCACCTCCTTCTCTGGAGATACCATACTGTTTGTTGCACATCCCGAGACTAAAAATAGAGATAACGAAATAAATAGAGTTTTTAACACTGCTTTTCCTTTATTTTTTACTTATTTTATCAGTTTATTATTACATAAGTGTTAATCTAAGTCTATGAAAAAAGTAAAACATTATGCAAAAGAGATACTCTTCTTTATTATAACGATGACAATTATTGCGAATATGATGAGTATATACAGAAGTCAGGAGCTAGCTAAAGAACCCCTGAGCATTAGTTCTTTTGAACTTCTTGATAAATCAGTTTATCATGTCAAGTCAGACAAACCACTCTTAATCCATTTTTGGGCGACATGGTGCCCAACCTGTAACATGGAAGCTTCAAACATTGAGTTCTTATCAAAATATTTTGAAGTAATTACTATTGCTGTTAAATCCGGAAGTGATGAAGATATAAAAAAGTATCTCAAAGAGCACAACTATCATTTCAGAGTATTTAATGATTCAAGCGGTGTAGTTGCCCAGGAGTTTCATGTATCAGGTTTCCCAACAACATTTATATATGATAAAAAGAGTACTCTTAGATTTAGTGAAGTCGGATACACTTCAACACTGGGTTTATATCTGAGAATATTGTGGGCAGGTCAATAAGTGCATAACTTTGAATTTCAATACCCTGCTGCGTTTATACTATTGGCTCTTATTATCTGTATCTATAAATGTCCTCTAAGTATTCAAAAAATTACATTTCCGCATACTGCCCTCTTCTCACAGCACAACGGTTGGATAAACAAAGAAAAGTTACTCTACTCTCTTATTTTGGCACTGCTAGTCAGTGCTTTGGCATCGCCTATCTATTATGATTCAAAAAGTGCACAACAACGAAAAGGAAGAGACTTGGTATTTACCATTGATACAAGTGGCTCCATGGCTGAAAGTGGTTATTCACAAGAGAATAAAAATGATAAAAAAATTGATATTGTAAAAAAACTTATTACTGCGTTTATCTCAAAGCGTTATGATGATAATATAGGAGTAAGTGTCTTTGGTTCTTATGCTTTCAGTGCTGTACCTCTCACATATGACATGCAGGCTGTTGCTTTCTTGCTTGACTTTTTAGAAGTCGCAATTGCAGGTGAAAATACAGCCATAGGAGACGGTATCAACAATGCAATTGATTTACTCAGCAAGGGTCAGGCAAAAAGTAAAGTTATCATACTTCTTACAGACGGATATCAAAACAGTGGGAGTGTAAAGATAGGAGATGCCGTCAATAGAGCCAAAAAACTAAAAATAAAAATCTATACTATAGGCTTGGGGGATAAAAGCGCATATGATTTAAAACTCTTACAGAGAATAGCCCACGATACAGAAGCTAAAATGTTTGCAGCCGAAGATGAATCAGCTTTAAAAGAAATTTACTCTGAATTAAATAGACTCGAACCGAGTAAAATACGTTCACAACACTATCTTAATAAACAGATGCTCTTCACCTATCCCCTTGCCTCTGCTATTTTACTGCTATTGTATCTTTTGGCAAAAAGGAGAACTCATGCTACTCCTTAACGGCTGGGTTTTGTTTGGTCTCATTCCTCTTTACTTTATCTATAAAAAGAGTACTCTTGAACAAAACAGTAAAAAAACAAGACTCCTCTACCTCAGTTTACTCTTTATGTTTTTGGCAATGAGCCGTCCTGCGTTGGACAATAGCTATGTAAATGAGAAATTTCACTCTCAAGATTTTATTATTGCACTTGATGTCTCCTACTCTATGCAGGCTGATGATCTAAAACCAAGCAGATACGAGATGGCAAAAGCAGCTATTAAAAAATTGGTTGCTCTGCATCCAAAAGACAGGTTTACAATCTTTGCCTTTACATCAAATACCCTGCTTATATCCCCTCCAACTACCGATACTGCTATTAGTATGCTGGCATTGGATGCTATTAAACCTCAATACATACTTACCAAGGGTACAAATATTTACAAGGTATTTGAAGCGGTTGCCAAAACCTCTTTAAAAGAAAAAAAGCTTATCATATTCAGTGACGGAGGCGATGAACATAATATTGCCAAACTCTCTGAAATTGCTAAAAAACATAATATCATCCCCTATATAGTCGCCACTGCTACACAAAAAGGAGCAGCACTTAAAAAGAACGGAAGATACATAAAAGATATTTACTCCTCTTTGGTTATTTCAAGAATCAATCCCGCTTTAAAAGAGTTAGCAAAGGCAACAGCTGGAAAATACTACGTTTTAAATACTCTAGAGGAAGTAAACGCAGTATCTGATGATATAATGCAAAAGAGTTCCAAACAAGAGAGCATCAAGGTAAAAAGCTACACAGAACTATTTTATCTACCCCTTATTATAGCTATCATACTCTATCTCGGTGCCATAACAAGGTTGCAAAAATTTTTCACACTGGCAATTCCACTTATTTTTTTCTCACACAGTGCAAATGCTTCTATCTTTGATTCCAAATATATAAATAGTGCCCAACAATATTATAAAGACCACAATTACACACTCGCTGCAAAAGAGTTTCAACGTATTACACCTTCTGTAGAGAGTTACTACAATATAGCCACTGCTTATTATAAAGCCGGTCACTATAAAACAGCACTCAATTACTACACACAGATAAAGACAAAAGACCCAACAATCAAACAAAGAATCTTTTACAATATGGGAAATTGTGCCGTAAAACTAAGACGTTATGACAGAGCTGAAAAGCTCTATATACAAGCTTTGGCACTTGGAGATGACAATGATACTCTCTACAATCTCAATCTCATCAGAAAATTACACTTAAAAACCGGTGCAAACCTGATAGATATGCTTCCACCAAAAAATGCTCAAACCAAAAAAAACAGTTCAAAATCCATATCAAAACAAAAAGAGAACAAAAAAAATGGCGGAGGGAAAAACAACTCAAATCATAACACAGCACAAAGTGCAAAATCCGGAACCAAAAGTAAAAAAACATCCAAAAGCTTTAGCAAAACAAAGAGCATAAAAAATAAGAGTAACTATAAAGTAGGGTATAAAGCCTATGAAACAATCAATAAAGGATATACAAATGAAAAAGAGCCTTGGTAAAATACTCTTTATACTTTTTATCTGCAACCTACCACTTTTGGCAAATGAGCTGGCTACATATACGTTACAAGCAAATAAAACAGATGTTTATGTAAAAGAAGCTGTTAAAATAACCTTTGTAGCCCAGCAAAAAGACCATACCAATGTAATGTTTTTCTTTGTAAAAGCAAAACCGTCTGCAGATTATGAGATAAAGCTTTTAAACAAAAAAACAACAGAGCTCTCCTATCATAATTTCACCACAACATTTACATATATTCTTTTTCCGCTAAAAGAAAAAGAGATGCTTATTGATTTTGACTTTACCATAAAAGAGGCAAGTGATGAGGCTGTTGCCCAAGTCTATACAGGAAGTAGAGACAATGTAAAATGGATTGAAACAGATGATACAAAAGTAATTATTCAACCACTTTTAATTAAAGCCAAGAAACTACAAAAAAATGTTGCCTTGGTTGGAGACTTTACACTAAGTGCTAAGATAAATAAAACACATATTAACCAATACGAATCTGTCAACCTCCTCTATAAACTCGAGGGAGAGGGTTATAAAGATGACAAGCTACAACTGCTTAAGGAAATTGATGAAGTAACAATGTTTACAGAGATACATAATGCATACTCTAAACTGCATGAACGGGGATACAGTATTAAAAAAGATTTTATCTATGCGCTAAGTGCAAAAAAAAGTTTTAAAATCCCTACTATCTCGCTAAAAGCATACTCACCAAAAAAACAAAAATACTATATGCTTACTACACCATCATATAATATAGAAGTAGATAAAATCGATACCTCTACCCTTTTGGATGATGAAGAATCTCCCTCAAGCGAACCAATAATATCAGCAGAGACAATGAAACAGCTTTTTATATATCTGATAGTTTTTATAGCCGGCTATATAACTGCCATCTACGCTCCACAGAAACATATTCATAAGCCCATAAGTCAAGAGTATGAAGATATTAAAAGAGCCAGCAGTGCAAAAGACCTACTCAATATACTCACACAAAATTATCATACACAAGAGATAGAACAGGAGATAAAACTACTTGAAGTTGTAATTTATAAAAATAACCAAGAGATAAACTTAAACAGATTAAAATCAAACATACTCAAAAAGATAAAAAAAGAAAAGGCATCCCAATGAAATTATTAGTTAGTATGATTTTTCCACTACTTATGCAGGCATCAAATATTGCCTATGGAGAGGGCAGAGATCTCTACTTTCAAAAAGGTTGTGGCAATTGTCATGGAACCCAGGCCGAAGGCAGTAGCTACTATCCAAAACTTGCGAACCGTGCAAAAAGTTATATTACAAGAAAGCTTACTGCGTTTAGAGAAGGAAAATCAAGCACTCAAAAGCAAGAGATCATGTTTACCTTTGCGGCGTCTTTAAAAGACAAGGAGATAGATAATCTCTCTACATATTTATCAGATTTTCAAGCCGATACATCCGATAAATACAAAATAAGCGACGATATTTTAGGAAGTATGGACTAAGTAAAAAACTCTACATAAACTTTTTCAAAATACTTTTTCGCCTCATCAGCCTTTTTGATTTTTTTATCAAATATCTCTTTCGTTGATGGATATTTTTCACTATACTCTCTATACATATCACATTTTAAATCAATATTATTGCTGAACTGCTCAATAACTTTTTTAAAATCTTCAGGAGTTGCCACCCACTGCATAAACTTTTGAAACATTCTCTCTCTCACATCAAGAGCGAAAGATTCATCAAGTTCTGCTGCCATACCTTTCAAATCCCATCTTGAAAAGTAAATACCACTCTTAACCGGTGGTAAGATCTCTTCATAAATCGCTTTTAAATAATCAGGATAATCTTCTCTGCTCTCTTCGGAACAGCTATTATCTACACAGGCTTCTGCCATAGCCCTCTTTTGCAACTCTTCAAATTCACTTCTTAACTCGTTTAAATCTTTTATATCCATAATTATCTTCCTCTACTTAATAAATTGTTCATAAATTTCTTTGGCCAGATCCTCGCCAACTAAAGTACTGTTTTTTTCCAAATAAGTACCAATGAGTCTCTCTCCTTCACGAAGGACAAAGTCACATTTTCCGTAAACTTCTACAAACTCATCACGCTCATCCAAAAGTTCTACTGCGTTCTCTTGATATTCCTCTGCAATATATGCACCGTTGACATGAGACTTTTTCATATTTGAAAGTGTAAAATAAAAGTCATCTTCTCGAATATTCATAGGTATCATCATAGCATCCGAACCATTCTCTTTAATAATTTTATTTAGTAGTACAAAAAGACGGTTTGGGCTTGCATGCTCTGCAATAAGTCCAAAAAGTTTTGTTTGGTTTTTTATCTGATCATCACCATTCATTGTTTGTATATCTTCACTCATTTTATTCCCCAAAGTTCTTTTGCTTCTTCTTCTTCAATTGCACATCTATGACACATTACTTCACCACCTCGATAGGCAAATAAAACACCACACTCATCACAACGTCTCATATCAAAACGCAGTAGCGTTTCTACTTTTGGCTCAAAAAAGCTTGCAAGAGAAAATGTAGGGCGTAATGTCAAAGAATCCGGTTCACAGACATCATGACAGCTATGACACTTTACACATGCCAAAGGATTAAAATTAATCACACTGCCACGATAATCTGAACTTAGTGCGCCTGTAGGACAGATACGATAGCACATTTGACAGTTCGTACATGTTGTCGTATCAATATCTTTTTGTGAAATAAAAGATATATCCTCAATATCTATAGTATGAAACAGTTCAGGCACACGCGCACGCTTCATCGCCATCATAAGCAGACTTCTTCTGTCTGGTATATTCTTCTGTTTGATTTTTACTATATCATCTGCAGAAACATCATGCTTCTTGCTATCTTCATCACTTGCTTCTACTCTGTTCTCAAACTGCTGCTTAATTGTAAGGGCTGTTTTTATACCCTCTTTGGAGAGAAGTTTACGTCTGCTCAAAGGATCTACTTGTGTTTGAACTTGAATATCCAACTCTTTTACAATAAGCTTTTTTTCTTGTTGCATCGCTTCAAGCAAAAAGTTTACCTCTTCTGCTCTTTGTTTAATTATAGGTAAATTTGTTTTTGCAATAGGACACTCAAGGCATGGTCCGATATCTAAATATATTTGTTCAGATGAGATTAATACGGTACTGAGTAACTCTTCAACATTTAAACCAGCAATGCAAGGAAGCGTTGCCTCCTTACAGCTCATAATTGTTGAATTATTTTCAAGAAAATTAAAAATATAATTAATCGGTTTAAAATCATCCAATGCATAAGCGTCTGTCGGACAAGCAGCTAAACACCCTCCACACCCAACACACTCGCTCGGAGTAAAAGAGACACGAGACTCTTCAATCTTTATCGTATCTACAGGACAACTTTGGACACAAGCATCGCAAATAGCAAATTTATTTGAAGTATGGACACATTTCGCTACTTCAAGAGTAAGTAAACTCATGCTTTGTAATCATATCCATTATTTTTCAGTTGTGTTAAGTACTCGAAATCACTCATTATAAAATCCAATGCCAAATCAGCAGCATCATAGTAAAACGCAGTACCTGCTTCACTTTTAACATTTAACAAAAACATCGGCATCCACTCAAGTATGTGCTCTTTTAAAAAATGGTACTCGATATCTGCAAGTTCTGCTGCTGCATGAAAATTTTCATCTTCAAGTGCTTTGAGCTCAGCCTCACATAATTTGAACATAAACTCTAACTCAATTCCAATATGATCTGCACTCATTACACGTGCTTTGTCTAACTCTACTCTAAAATCAAAATCATTAAAAAGTGTCTGGACTGGATTATCACCACCTGTTTCCATCATTTGATCTTCTCTTGTATAAAAAGATTCATATGGAACCAAATGGAGTAAAAAAAGGTTAGTAAAATCAACATTTAAATATTTTTCTATCAAATTTTTTCTATCTAACTCATCTCTTTTAGCCCATTTTTGATATGCAGGAAAAAAAGAGAGCATATTCTCATCCTCTTCTATTGATTTTAATAGCCCTTCATCCATTTCACTCATCGTTATTCTTGAAATTAATGCATAAATATTTATGCGCGCTACCTGTTCTTGTCTTAAATCATCATTCATTGATTGGTTACCTTAATGGGAAATATTATTAAAAGTATATTAAAGCACCACTTGAAGTGGGCTTTAATAAATGGAGTAATTATACGTCTTTAATCTCAACTTCGTACGCTTTATTTGATAAAGGCACAGCAGGACGTTTGATCCACCATGGACGTCTTTGTGTGTCACCAGCTTCTAATGGGCGAGTTAAGTTATCTCTCCACGCTTGATATACTTTAAAGTTGTTCTCATAGTTCACCCAGATATCACCAATTTTATCATCGGCTTTTGCTTTTTCGATGATAACTTTTTGGTGCCACGCATGATTACCTGCGATTGGATCCGGATGTGATGGAGCAACAGCATTTTGCCATGAACCACTTAAACCGTCCCACCAGATATTGTCAAGGTCTTTGTTATACTCTTTAAACTGCCATAGGTTATGTCCAGCATGACGTTTTTGAATACCCTCTTTTGGTTTAAGAGTCCCCACTTTGCCATCATTTGTCATCTCATACAGTGGAGCGCCAAGTCCCATAATACCTAACTCATGTTCAAATCCTGGGATATTAACAGAATCTTTAAGTTTCCAACGGCCGGCATGGTGTGAACATGCGAGAACACCAGGTCGAGTTGCTTCAGTAGGTACAGCCATAGCGACAAAATAACCAGAGTCAAGTCCCGAAACAGTATCTGTAATTTTTACACGAATCGCATCACCACGTTTAATGCCAAGTTTCTCTGCATCTTTAGTATAGATCCAAACAGGGTTGTGATTTTGAGAAATCTCCATCAAATGTTTAGAGTTTACAGAACGTGTATGAATATTATACGGTAATCTAAATACTGTATTGAGTGCAAATTCATTATCTGCATGCATCATACTATGGTGAACATGAGTTACAATGTGCTCCATTTTTTTGTACTCACCCGCATTTCTTGGGTAAATTGGAATCGCATACTCTGGCCATTTCCAATCAGTTAGCCACTCAGCAAAGAAATCAAGTTTCTTACTTTGTGTATGGAAACCTGCAAGTACTTTATCATCTTTTACAAGACCGATAGAGTGATTACGACCACCATGTTCTACCCAAAGTACACCAAACTTATCTTTTTTCACTTCATCTTTAGGGTATTTTTTACCATGAGCATAAACAAAATCATCATCTACTTTAAGCTCTTCTTCTTGTGGCTTGTAAACATTAGTTTTCTCAGTCCATGCACCATGATCTCTCATATAGCTGTAAACTGGGAACTCTTCACCTTTATACATTTTTGTAGCAGTCTCTTTCAGTCTAGGAAGCAGACTCATAGCTGCATCAAAATACTCAGGTACAGTCACAGCACGAGACGGATCTTTTTTACTTGCCCAGTATTTTCTAATACCGAGACTTCCGTCCGGATCTACATGATGAACCATAATATTTGGCCAGAATTCACTCTCTTCCCAAACTTCACCAAGACCAAATTTCATATGCGCCTCTAAAGTAGCACGTGCTGGATTTTTTGCTTTCCAACCAGTTTTTTCTGCTGCAACACGAAGAACTGCCTGACGAAATTCAATACGCTGTTCTGGTTTAGATGGTGTTGACTGCTGATCATTTCTCTCACCTGCAAGTCCAACAGGAAGAACATAGTCACAATACCAGTTTGTCTCAGACCAAGTAGGAGAAAGGTTAAAACTAAGTTCAAACAGAGACTCATTTTTAAGTGCTTCTATCCATCTAAACCCATCAGGATTAATCCATACCGGATTATACATACGAGGCATATAAACAGCGACTTTTTGAGGTACTTTCAAACCACGTTTGATCCATTTATCCTGCCACTCTTTATCCATTAGTAAATGAGGATAGATATGACTCATCTCGTAAGTAGAGAGTGGATATTCAGGAGGCCATATCGTCTCATTCCAGACATCAACTTTACCTGGTCTTTCACCTGCGACAGTAGCCTTGTCACCTTTACCTGCAACACTTATCTCATGCCAGTGGTGGAATGAAGTACCACCGATATCTCCACGAAGTGCTCCACGGAGTGCTAAAGACAAGAAACCTGCACGTGTAATCATCCAACCACCACGGTGAGCAATCGGACCTGCACGCCAAAGATATGTTGCTATCTTGTCGCCTGCATCGATATACATCTCCCATAAAGCATCAAGTTTATGCTCCATACCTTCAAGTTTACACTCTTGGATCACATACTCTTTTGTATATGGAGAGTAGAGCTCTTTTATCATTTCAATGAAAGACTCATAGCTCTCATCTTTTGGCATTTTAGAGATATAACCGTTACCAAGCATATGTTTTTCAATGTACTCACGGTTAGCCATTAGGCGATCCCAGTTTGTCCACTCTTTAAAAAACTCATGGTTAACAAGGTCTTCACCATTTAAATCCTGCTCATGAAGAACACGGTTTGCAAGATAAAGATAAAGTGCTGTCTCAGTACCCGGCCATGCAGGAATCCAAAGATCTGCCATACCAGCAGAGTTAGACATTCTTGGATCAATTACAACCATTTTTGCACCACGTTTCCGTGCATCTGCAATAAGTCCGGCTGATTGTTGGAAGTAGTGTCCCGCATCAGCTGCATGTGATGATTGTAAGAAGATTAACTTCGCATTTGCCCAATCCGGAGAGTTTCTATCATCATTTGCCCACTGAATAGAACCCTGACGTGCACCTGCTGAACAGATATTTGTATGAGAATCATATCCGTCACAACCCATTGTATGTGGCACACGGTGACCAAAACCATTCTCATTTGGACGACCAACATGGTACATAATCGATTTTTTAGAGATCTCATCACCCACTTTCAGTGTGTCATGCATCTTCTTACCGATCTCAGCCATAGCCTCATCCCATGTGGTACGAATCCATTTTCCTTCACCACGCTTAGAACCAGGAGCACGTTTAAGTGGGAAAGGAATACGATCCGGATCATACATTTGAGAAAGTACAGCATAGCCTTTTGCACAGTTTCTACCACGAGAAGCAGTATGCAGAGGATTACCCATATACTTTCTTACTGTCATTGTCTTCTTATCAACCCATGCAGTAAGACCACAACCTGCTTCACAGTTTGAACAAACTGTAGGAACGATTGTGTAATCATTTACAGCAATACCATCAGGGTTTTCTTCACTTCTTACACCGTGACGCTCAATACCACCACGTTTCCAGTCTGCACCATCGAGTTCTTGGAAACTATCCCACTCAGCCTGTTCAGGATAAAATGAGAGTGAATCAGGCGTATTTGTAAACTTGGAATTTGTTACAGATTCAGCCGCAGCATCTGTTGCAAATACACCCTTAGCAATTGCTACACCAGCAACACTAAATGCAGCACCTTTTAAAAATGTTCTTCTACTTTGTAAATACATTTATACTTTCTCCTTAACTCAACGGTAATAATTGTGGAATAACAAGCCAAACATGTTTAACTACCCACAGACCTGCGATAGCTAAAATAGCTGCTAGGTTTAACATGGCACTGCTTCTACTAACTCTGTAGAGTGCTACTAAAATCATAGGCAAGATATATGCTACCCATTGACCTATCCAGAACATTGTTGCATATTCACCCTCACCTTTTACATAGTGAAGGATTGCTGCTACCTCTTCTGCTTTCATCGCACCAAAGATATACTCTGACATATAGATGATAAATGCCATTAAAGCACTTAGACCTAAAATATTTGCAAAGAAAGATTTTGTCTCATCACTAAGCTTGTTTCCACCTAGCAAGATCATTGCCGCTGAACCTGAAAGTGTCGCAGCCAAAATCATCTGTACAGCTTCTGTCGGCATTTGCCATAGCTCACGCGCTGTTGCTTCTGCCATAATACCTGCAGTATAAAGTGTTACAGGAATAGCTAAAAGTGTTGTCCAAAAAAGGAGCTTGTCATATGCAACTGTATCTTTTTTGAAAAGCATTACAACTATCATTAAAAATTCCAAGCCTACAAAGATTGTTGCCATCCATGCACCTACTGAAATTGCAGATGTCAAGTGTGGATAGAAAAAGATATGCCACATTCTAAACGGTTGGTGTAAGTCTGCCAGTGTAAAGAGCAAGAAGATATTCATCATCACAAACGATACAATCATTGCAGATGTTCTTAAACCCTTCATCTCCTGCGAATTTTTTCTTAAAAGCAAGAAAAGCATAAATACCAAACCAGTACCAATACTTTTCGCCCACATATTCATAGTAACATACCAGCCCCAAAAGACCTCCGGCAGTGCTACATCCAAAGTTACGACTGCATTTGTAGCAGCTAAAGTTTCATGTACCATTAGTGATGCCCTCCTAGTGGAAGATGTGTGATGTTATTAAAGAGATTATAACCCTCTTCACGTTTCGATGCAAGTGGATTAAGATGTACTTGAGACGCACCAACATAGAAGTGGTGAGGATTCGTACCTTTTTCCGGCTTACGTACTTGAACATCACGATGCTGTTGAATATACTTCGAGATATTTGAAGTAGGATCTTCAAGGTCACCAAAGATATTCGCTTCAACAGGACATGCTACAACACACGCAGGCATCATTGATGAAGCGATACGGTGTGCACAGTATGTACACTTATCAGCAGTTTGTGTTTCAGGATCAATATAGATTGCACCATATGGACAAGCCATAACACACCCAGCACACCCGATACATCTCTCTTTATCGATATTTACAATTCCATTTTCAATATAATGAAGAGCAGATACCGGACAGATTCTCTCACACGGAGCATTTTCACAGTGATTACAACGAAGTGGTGTAAATGTTCTTTTTGTCTCTGGGAATGTTCCCACATCTACATATTTGACACGAAGTCTCCATGTACTGAGTGGAACTTCATTTTCCACTTTACATGCGATCTCACAACCTTTACATCCCATACAAAGATGTAAGTCAACTAGGAAACCTAATTGCATATATTCTCCTTTAGCCTTTAAATGGCTTATTTAAGATTTATAACTACGATTTATTTGTATTAAAAGAAGCCCTTATGCTAGGCATTTAAAGCTTTTTTTACTATGAATATACTATCCTAGTTAACTTAAAAATGATATAAAAAAGTGATAAATAAGTGATTGTTTTTAAGATGTGTGTAGATTAATTTAACTTATATTTTCTAGGGTTATGATTACCATAAATAGTACATATATTCATAATAATCTGACCCATTAATTCCTCTTTAATTCATCCTGACCCGTACGGATTGCTCATGTGCAGTCAAGCCTTCGGTATGTGCGATAAGTGCACACTCTTCTCCTATCTCATTTATTGCATCTGCACTAAATGAGATAATAGAGCTCTTTTTCATAAAGTTTTCAACACCTAGGGGTGAATAAAATTTCGCAGTTCCACCCGTCGGCAGCGTATGATTTGGCCCTGCAACATAGTCACCAATCGCTTCAGGGGTATTGTGTCCTAAAAAGATTGCTCCTGCATGTTTAATATATGGCAAAAGTTCAAACGGGCTCATAGTAGCCACTTCTAAATGTTCAGGTGCGATACTATTCATAAGAGCAATCGCCTCTTGCATATCTTCTGTGACTATAACAGCCCCACGCTCTTCTATGGACTTTCTTGCTATCTCTTGACGAGGAAGTTTTAAGAGCCACTTTTCAATCTCTATTTTTACCTCATCAGCTAACTTTTGTGATGGTGTAATCAAAATTGAACTAGCCATCTCATCATGTTCGGCTTGGGAGAGTAAATCTATAGCTAGATGATTTGCATTTGCACTATCATCTGCTAAAATACCTATCTCGCTAGGTCCCGCAATCATATCAATATTAACCTCACCAAAAACCATCTTTTTAGCAGTTGCTACAAAAATATTACCCGGTCCGGTAATGACATCTACCTTAGGAATGGTCTCAGTTCCATAAGCAAGAGCAGCAATAGCAGAAGCACCACCCACTTTATAAACCTCACTTACTCCACAAAGATGACAAGCTGCCAAAAGTAGTTCATTTGGCTCATTATCAGGTGTCGGTGTACAGACAATAATATTTTCAACACCGGCAACCTGTGCAGGTATAACATTCATAAGTAGTGATGAGGGGTAAGCTGCTTTACCACCGGGAATATAGAGACCTGCACTATCTACAGGAGTCACTTTCTGGCCTAAAATAGTACCATTTTCTTCAGTGTCAAACCATGATTTTGGTTTTTGTTTTTCATGATAGGCTTTAATCCTCTCATACGCCAAATGCAAAGAAGCCTTGAGCTTTTCATCTAAGTCTGCATAAGCTTTTTGCATTAAATCAGTATCGATTTTCAAGTCTGCATCAGATGCAGGTATCCAGTTATCAAACTTAGATATGTGCGCTTTTAAAGCAACATTCCCATCATTATTAATCTCATCAATTATATTGCCGACAATCCCGCTCACATGTGCTATATCCATCT
>CAZCMR010000016.1:0-31002 GCA_964499805.1 uncultured Sulfurimonas sp. | reverse complement strand
ACAGCTGCACCGATAGCAGAACTTATGTGGTCATATCCCGCTGCAATATCAGTAACGAGTGGTCCTAAGATATAAAAAGGAGCTTCATGACAAAGTTCACGCTGTATTTTCATATTGCGTTCAATTTGATTTAAAGGAACATGTCCCGGTCCTTCGATCATTACCTGAACATTTTTCTCCCATGCACGGAGTGTCAACTCACCAAGAACTTTAAGCTCTCCAAGTTGTGCATCATCACTCGCATCTGCTAAACAACCCGGACGTAAAGAGTCACCAAGAGATAAAGAGACATCATATTTTGCACAAATATCTAAAATATCATCAAACGCAGTATAGAATGGATTTTCTCTATGGTAGTGCATCATCCATGCAGCCATCAAAGATCCACCCCGAGAAACGATTCCCATTTTACGTTTTGCAACTTTAGGCATTGTCTCAAGCAAGAAACCTGCATGAATAGTAAAGTATGAGACACCCTGTTTTGCTTGGCGTTCCAATACTTCAAGCATTACTTCTATGCTTAAATCTTCAATCTTATTACCAACATCATGCAAAATCTGGTAAATTGGCACTGTACCTATTGGAATTTTAGAAGCGTTAATAACCGCTTTTCTAATCTCATCCAAATCTCCACCTGTTGAGAGATCCATCGCAGTATCTGCTTTATAGTGTTGAGAGACTTCCATCTTTTCAACTTCACCCATTACATCCGAAGCTATCGCCGAAGAACCAATATTTGCATTGATTTTACATTTACTTGCAATTCCAATGGCCATTGGTTCTAATGAAATATGATTAATGTTCGCCGGTATAATCAATCTACCGCGAGCTATTTCACTACGAACTAGTTCAGGAGATAAATCTTCTATTTTTGCGACATACTCCATCTCTTGTGTGATTATGCCTTGTTTAGCGTAATACATCTGTGTTCTAACAGGATCGTTCTCACGCTCTTTTACCCATGAAGATCTCATAGTTTCTCCTCGATTTTTTATCTTTTTGTCTATTAATATGATGGAAATATAATCAAATAAAGTTAATCTAATATAAAGCCTGCTGATTGATAATATTATTTATGCAATATTTGAAATTTAAAGTACCTAATTTACACAATCAAGATAAAAAAAAGCTTTATATGTGTATAATTTCGTAACACTTTTAAAGCAGAGGAGACTCATTGTCAGATTTATCTCTAGTCCTGTTAGCAGCAGGGAGTTCTAGTCGTTTTGATATGGGTATAAAAAAGCAGTGGTTAAGAATAAATTATAAACCATTGTGGCAATTTGTAGCAGATAATTTTGCACAAACGCAGCGCTTTGCCAAAATTATTATTGTCTCACAACAAGAAGATATCCCTTTTATGAAAAATTATGCAGAGTATCTTTTTGTTGCCGGCGGAGCGACAAGACAACAATCACTTACAAATGCACTCAAGCATGTAGATACTCCCTATCTGCTTGTCAGTGATGTTGCTAGAGCCTGTGTAAATGAAGACTTGCTAGAGCGTATTATTGAACAAATCTCTTTATATGACTGTGTTGTACCTTATCTCAATATTACTGATACTATCGTTTATGAAAACACAACAATAGATAGAGAAAAAGTAAAACGAATCCAGACACCACAACTCTCAAAAACTGACATATTAAAATCTGCACTCCAAACAGAACAAGAGTTCACGGATGAAAGCAGTGCTATAGTAGCAAATGGCGGCAGCAGAGGATATGTTTTAGGGGATGAAGAAGCTCATAAAATCACCTTTGTAGAGGATTTAAACAAACTCTCATGCCTACAATCACCTTCCCAAGATATCTTGAGCGGAAACGGTTTTGATGTTCATGCCTTTGATGATGAGAGAGAGATGTATCTAGGTGGTGTGAAGATAGATGTAGATTATGGATTTAAAGCTCACAGCGATGGAGATGTCGCTCTGCACTCTCTCATAGATGCACTTTTAGGTGCGGCTGGAATGGGTGATATCGGGATGCTTTTCCCTGATAATGATAACAACTACAAAGGAATAGATTCAAAAGAGTTACTCAAGCGTGTTGTTACAAAACTTTATAATTACGGTTTTGTAATTATAAATATAGATATTACAATTGCTGCACAAAAACCACGTATTGGACTTTACAAAAATGAGATGCGAAGAGTTATTGCAGAGATACTACATATAGACAAATCAAGGGTCAATGTCAAAGCAACTACAACCGAAAAACTCGGCTTTATTGGCCGAGCTGAAGGCGTAGGTGTTTGGACAAATGCAAACTTGAAATATTTTAATTGGAAGATGATAGGATAAAATGAAGATATTAATTATAGAAAACGAAGTATATTTAGCGCAAAGTATTGCGACAAAGCTTGGAGAATTAGGTCACAACTGTGAAATGTGTACATCTACAAAAGATGCAATTAGAGGTCAAAACTACGATGTAGTACTACTCTCAACAAATATAAACGGTCAAGATTTCAATCCGGTTATAGAGACATTTAAACACTCAATTGTCATTTTAATGGTCTCCTATATAAGTAATGATACAGTCTCAAAACCACTCAGTGCCGGGGCTAAGGACTATATCCTCAAACCTTTTATGATTGAAGAGCTTATAAGAAAGATAGATCACTATCAGGATTATGAAAAACTCAAAAGAAGAAATGAAGCATATGAAAAATATCTTGAATATAATTTCGCATCAGTGGATCACAAACAGATTGTTGAAGATGTTGAATTACCGCTCTTTATCTCTTCAAATTTTCAAAAATACAGTGATGCCTTTGCCTATGAATATGCAAAATCTCAAGACCTTCCTATCCATTTTATCTCACTCAGTGACTCAAAAGCACTCAATGAAATCGCTAATCTTCCTCAAAATTCCATTGCTTACATCATCGACTATCAAACACTAAAAAAGAGTGACAAACAGACATTTTGCGATCTTGTTGCCGGAAAAAAAGCGATAATTGCCAGTTGTGATAAAATCGAAGATGTTACTTTTCCAGTCATTGAAATTGAGAGTGAAAAAAATGTATTTGACAAGGGAGAGATTTTACCTATTGAAGATTATGTAAAATTTATAGTTCTTAACTATCAAGATAAATACCCCGATACCGAGCTTTCTAAAAAACTGGGCATCAGCCGTAAAAGTTTGTGGGAAAAAAGAAAAAAATATGACATCATCAAGAAAAAATAAAACTCTCTATATCGACAAAGAAGCAGCTTCTGTTCTTGAACTTGTAAGTGAATCGCTCTTATCTCCTGTTACAAAACTTATGAGTGAGTCAGAATCTCTTGAAGTACTAAGAACAGGGCTTATCAATGGTCAGTCTTTTCCTTTTCCATTTGTTTTAGCCCCTTCAGGAAAAAAGAATGAAGAGGTTATCGAATCCTTAGAAGTGGGAGAAGAGATAACTGTCATCTGTGACGGAGAGGAGTTTGCAACACTCATTGTTGATGAGACTTTTCAAATCGATCCAAAAGAGAGAGTAAAACATATCTACGGTACTGATGATCTGAGCCACCCCGGTGTTAGAGCAACCATTAAGCGAATTGGAAAGTGGGCTTTGAGCGGTAAATATACAATCCTGCATAAAACAAAAAACATTAATAAGATCAAAATAGATCAGGCTAAAAAGCTCATAGATGCAAAGCATACAGGTTCTTTAATGATGGGAGCAAATCCTCTGCATCGTGCACATGAGAGGCTCATTAGACAAAGTCTCGAAGATACTGACCTTCTTGTTATTTTTCTGCTTAAACCTTATGACAGTGCAAATCTGCAGTACGAAGTCAGAAAAGAGGCTTTGGAGTACTTTATAAATAACTTTTTACCAAAGAACCGTGTTATTATCATTCCTCTTGAGAACAGTTATATTTTTGCTGGTTATAATGAAATCATCATCGACGCCATTGTTGCAAAGAACTATGGTTGTGATAGACTAACCATAGGAAGGAACCATGCAGGTCTTGGAATGTTCTATGATTGTAACTCCAATAAATCAATTATCGACAAAGTCACCGGCATAGATATTGAGATACATGTTGCGAGTGAGTATGTATATTGTGATGAGTGTAAAACACTTGTCAGTAAAAACACCTGTCCCCATGGGCAACATCACCAAATCTCCTACCATGCAGACTCCATTCTTGAGCTTTTAGAAGCCGGCTTACTGCCACCTGCGGTTTTGATACGCAAAGAGATTTCAGCATTTTTACTCTCAAAACTCTTTCCAAACAGATTTAAAAATGTTGAAAAGCTCTACTATGACACCTTTCCTGTCAAAGGTCTTCTTGAAGAGCATACAGAAAAAGATTTTTATTTAGAGTTAATGAAGTTGTACCAAACAACTTCATTAACATAATACGAGGTTTTTATGAATTGGTTTTTTTTAACAGTAGGCTATAGCGGTCTCTCGCCAAAAGCACCTGGAACTATGGGTACACTGGCATCACTGCCGCTCGGCATGGCTATTTTAATCTATTTTGACACTATGACACTTTTTCTTGGGGCTATGCTTGTCTCAGTAATAGCGATTAAAATTATTAATGAACATGAGAAAAATGGTGCACCGCATGATGACCAGAGAATTGTCATTGATGAACTTGCTGGAATGTGGTTTGCCTTAAGTATAGCTCCGGCAGTTACAGTTGCACCCAACGAGATATTTCACTTAAGTAATGGATTTTTAATCCAATCTCTGCTCGCTTTTGTCCTTTTTAGATATTTTGATATTACAAAACCTTCCATCATAGGAAGAATTGACAGAGATGCCAAGGGAGGCATTGGTGTTATGGGTGATGATATCATCGCAGGTTTTGCAGCCGGTATCTCTACCGCTGCACTCTGGCAGGGATGGCTTTATCTAAGTCAATAACCTTGCTTTTGCGTTTCATTGTAAATAGAGAGAGACGGAAAGGCGAACTCAAGAGAGTTTTTCTCAAAGATCTCCATGATCTTCTCCATTACATCCTGCTTTGTTTTGAGCCACTCTTCCCAATCTACAGATTTTGAAAAACAGTAAACTAAAATATTTATACTCGAAGAGTCAAACTCATCCAGGTATACCAAAAGTGTTTTTTTTATCCCCTGCAAATCCTCTTTTGATACCAATTTCGCTGAATGACGAAAATCTTTATACTCATATTTTGTATTTTTACTTGCAATATCAGGATGATTACGCAGCATCTCTCGTATATCATTCACTGCGTTTAGAATATTTTCTCTTTTAGAATCATACTTCACACCCAGTGACATTTTAATCCTGCGTCCCAGCTTGCGCTTATTCCAGTTTTTAATATCTTTTGCAGCGAAAGTACCGTTTGGAATAGCGATTAGAGCATTATCAAACGTTCGCAGTGTAGTTACACGCAGACCTATCTCAACAACAACCCCTTCCTGCCCGTCTATCTCTATCCAATCACCCTGAGAAAAGACTTCACTAAAGAGCACAGAGAGTGTTCCAAAGAAGTTGGATATCGTATCTTTAGCCGCAAACGCAACTGCAAAACCACCTATTCCAAGTCCTGATAAAACAGCTGTTAAATCTACGCCTGCAAGATACAAAACAATGAGCAAGCCCATAATAATAATGAGAAAATTAATAATTTTAAGCCCAACATTGATAAGTTCACTCTTTACTGCCCTTTGAGCCCGATTAATATTGTTAATTTGAATAGATGCAAGTGCATTTATAAAAATATAAATAATAGCGGTAAAGTAGACACCATATACAATATTAAATATTTTTGAGAGCATCTCACCGTTACTAAAATCATTTAATACATAAAATATAATATTAATATTGATAATAATCACCAATGATTCAATCGAACGTTTAAGTTTTGACAGTAAAATATCTGAGTATCTTGCAAGTATCTCTACTTGTGAAAAAGTTTTTTGAATAAAGGTATAGATAACTTTTCTAAAGAAATAGATAAAAAGTGTCATCAATAAAATTATAAGTATCTTGACTATACTTAAACTGTAATTCTCCAATACACTGTCAATTTCTCGAACAAGGGCAAAAGATTTTAAATATACGACAAGCTTAATAATATGATATTTAGAGTACTTATTGAGCCTATACATTTTATTTTCAAACTTATAGATATAGCCTATAAAATCAATATTAATCTCTTGAAGCGCATAAAAATCTCTAATATTTTGTTGGAGTTGTTTTAAAACTCTTGATGACTTGTCATTGATCTTCAAGTATGGTTTATAATCTTTTGTATAAAGCTTTGAAACACTCTGCTGCTCATCTGCAATAAGTTCGTTAAGTCTCTTCTCATATGCTTCGACACTTGGTAAATCCAAGGCAAGTAAAATATTTTTTATCAGTAACTGCTGTGCCTGTACGAATTTATATGATTTTATCTGTACCTCATCACGCAGTACTGCATAAGTATTACCTGCACGTCTGTTAATAGATATAATCTTCTTCAATGAAAAGATTTTTGTTGAAAAATCATTTGGAGTATTGAGGAATGTCGCTTTGTTCGCCATAAGCTCATTTAGCTGTTCTTCATATAAGTCCTCTTGCTCTTTGACAAGTTTGTATATCTCTTTTTGTGTAAGATTAGCATCATTCATCTTCTCAGTCAGCTCTATCTGCTTATCCAAAAATGGAGTATATTTTACATTTGCATTAAGTACTATACTTGTAAAAAGAACCAGAAAAAAAAGAAATGTTTTAATCATTTTATTTATATACCCTCAGCGATCATTGCATCAGCAACTTTTTTAAATCCTGCAATATTTGCACCATGTACATAGTTACCTTCAACGCCATAATCTTTTGCTGTAAGTGCCACACGTTTACAGATCATCTGCATTGTCTCTTTGAGTTTTTCATCAACTTTTGCATAACTCCACTTTGTCATTGAAGCATTTTGACTCATCTCAAATTCACTCACCGCCACACCACCGGCATTTGCAGCTTTTGCCGGAGCGAAACAGATCTTATGCGAGTGAAACAAGTCTATAGCTTCTGGTGTTGAAGGCATATTCGCTCCCTCTGTAACGCTCACACATCCATTTGTAATAAGAGCTTTTGCATCTACTTCTGTCAACTCATTTTGCGTAGCGCACGGAAACGCAGCATAACATGGGATTTCCCAAACTGCATGTCCTCCTTCGGGATACTCCTCTGTAGGAGTATATTTTCCTTCATTATGTACTTTACAATACTCCTCTAATGAACCTCTGCGTTGTAGTTTAATTTCTTTAAGAAGTGCCAGATCAACACCCCTTGCATCATATATCGTCCCATGGGAATCTGAACAACTGACTACAATAGCTCCAATATCCTGCAGTTTTTCTATCGCATGCAATGCAACATTTCCAGCACCACTCACTGTACAAATTTTTCCTTCAAGAGGCTCTTTATGTTCTATATCAAGCATACTTTGCGTAAAATAGACCGCACCATATCCAGTAGCTTCCGGACGCATCAAAGAGCCACCAAAGAAGAATGGTTTTCCGGTTAATGCTCCTTCATAGGCAGATGTTATCTTCTTATATTCGCCAAACAGATAACCAATTTCTCGAGCACCGACCCCAATATCACCGGCAGGCACATCAATACGAGGCCCTATATATTTATGCAATTCTGTCATAAACGCAGCACAAAATTTCATTATTTCAAAATCACTTTTACCTTTTGGATTGAAGTCACTCCCACCTTTTGCACCACCAATAGGTAAGCCTGTAAGAGAATTTTTTAAAATCTGTTCAAAGCCCAGAAACTTTAATACTCCCTCCGTAACAGATGGATGAAAACGCAATCCTCCCTTGTATGGTCCAAGCGCATTATTGAACTGTACCCTGTAACCTGTATTGACTTGAATATCATTATTGTCATCCAACCATGTCACCTTAAATTTCAAGATTCTATCAGGGACGACTAATCTCTCTAGAATTGCATGTTTTGCATATTTACTGTCGGATTCTAAAAGTGGTGCAATAGAGTAGATAACCTCTTCCATCGCCTGATAAAACACTGCATTATCTGCACAGTTATGGTTTTCAAATTTTTGTATCTCTTTTTCTGCAAGTGTCATATATAGCCTTGTGAATTAATATTAATTACGAATTTATACAGATTGTACCACAACTATCAATAATAGAAAAGAAAAACTAATTGTTACAATTTTATCAAACTTCTGTAGCAATTATTCATTTTTTTTATATTTAATGAAGAGTGATATGTTAAAATATTTTCATTATTAAGGAAATAAAAAGGACTTTACAGATGTTTACGAACTTAAGCATAAAAAGAAAAATGTCGCTTTTAACGACGGTAATTCTTATCGTACTTGTAGGCGCTGCCGGTTTTACCTACTATGCGCTTAGCAGTATGCAGTCAGAATTCACAAAACTCAAAGACAATGAGATTGCGACAACTTTGACTATTTACGATATAGAAAAGCGTATGAACTATATCAGCCGTAATGACAGAGATGTTATGCTTGGGGGAAATAAAGAAAAAGATGTAAGAGAGTTACGTGAAAATATTGATGCAATTGCACAAAATTTTAAAAAATTGCAAACAATATTAACAAAAAAAGAGGATGCTGCACTTCTTGAAAAGTCGCAAAAATCAACTTTACGTTTTATCAATGAAGCATACGCCTATATCAGCTCGCTTTCAAAAGAGGACATAGCAACAAATACTGCTGCAATCTATCAGGCATATAAAACAAAATTGTCACCTTTGGCAATTGATTCAAGAAAACATTTTAAATCTTTTGTAAAAAAGAAGAAAATGGAGTTTCAACATAATATTCAAAATATGAATGATGATATCAAGTTTTATAAGCTCTTTGTTCTCTTTTCAGGCATTGGTATTATTATTTTACTTTTTCTACTTACAACAAAAATCAGTACATCCATCGTTCACAGTATTAATAACTTTAAAGAGCTGATGAACAGAGCTGCAAATGGGGACTTCAGTCATAAAGATATCATCGAAACAAACAAAGAAACAGAACTCGGACAAATGGGTATATCCTTAAAACTGCTTATTTCTCATGTTGAGAAGATGATACGGGGGATCAATACAACAATCTCAAAAGCATCACAAGGAGACTTTTCTCAAAGCATTGCCTGCGGTGATCTGGTCGGGGAGTACAGCATTGCAATTAAAAACATCAAAACTGCTGTTAAAATTATGGAAAAAGAGCATCAAAAAGCTCTGCGAGACTCATTTAATGCAGCACTTAGTGTTAAAAGTGTCAATGTTTCAGAGTCACTCACTGTTATCCAAGGTGACCTCAAAACAAACATTGAAAATATCAAAGAGGTAACTCAGGCAACAAGAGAAGCTGCAGAACTGGCAAATGAGTCAAGAAGCAATATTAATAATGTAGTAAATGAACTCCATATGCTTAATGAACAGGTTACTACAAACAACAACAGCATAGAAGAGTTGGCTTCTCAAACAGGAGAGATAACTTCGGTCATCAACCTTATTACAGATATTGCAGAGCAGACAAATCTTCTAGCACTAAACGCAGCTATTGAAGCAGCTCGTGCAGGTGAACACGGACGTGGCTTTGCCGTTGTTGCGGATGAAGTAAGAAAGCTTGCCGAGAGAACACATAAAGCTACAAATGAGATTTCACTCTCTATCAAATCACTCCAACAAGGGATGAGTGAGATACAAGAGAGCTCAGAGAATATGAAAGTCACAGTTGACGGCTCAACACAGAAAATAGAAGATTTTGAAGATACTCTTGTCGAACTAAGTGACAACTCTCATGCTATCGTTGAACAGTCATACCATATGGAGAACAGTATCTTTATCGTTCTTGCAAAAATTGACCATATACTCTATAAGTCACGCGCATATAATTCACTAATAACGCTAAGAAAAGTCCTTAAAGCAGTTGATTCACACTCATGTAACCTAGGAAAGTGGTATGATTCGGAAGGAAAAATAAGATTTTCCTCAACCCACAGCTATTCCGGAATTGCTACTCCTCACAATACTGTACATACAAATGCAAATAATAATCTTAAATATCTTGATGCAAAAGATCCTGCTGGCAATACCCTTCAAAATAAAGAAGAAATTATCAAAAACTTTGAAAATATGGAAGCAGCTTCAGATGAGCTCTTTATTCTTCTTGACCAGATGCTTCAGGAGTTATACAAGGCATAAATATACTATTCCCAATCTTGAAATTTAGATTGGGAGTGTTTATCTTTTTTATATTTTTTGGAGTTTTTACTTTTCTCTAGCTGATTCGCACTATATAAAATATCTTCTTTAATAGTTTCAATATCTGCTTCAGACCCCTTATGCGCTATCATTTTTTTGACATGTGTCTGCAGATCTTGAAGTTCACCTTTGTAAAGCGGGCTCTCTTCAACACGATTGAGAAGTTTTTGCGCATTTATGATCTTTTTGTCATAACGCTCTTTTGTCAACTCATCACTATTGAGAAGATAAGACAGTATACTTTTTTGAAAACGCTGCAATGCCCTTATATAACGAAGTCTATTTGAATTTTCAATCACTTTTTTTGATGCCGCCATAAATCACCTATTATTTATTTATTGATATAATTATACACTTTAAATACGGAGAAAAAATTGAAAAAAATTATTTTAGCCCTTATGCTTCTTAGCGTATCCCTTTTTGCTGAGTTAAACAACCAGTATATCAGCAAAGAGTTTATGAAAAAAGACATTCCTATCGTCGATGTAAGAACACCTATGGAGTGGAGAGAGACAGGTCTTTTAAAAGGGGCGATTCCGATTATGTTCTTTGATCAGAGAGGGAATTATGATGCAAGAAAATTTTTACAAGAGCTAAATAAAAAAGTAGATACAAAGAGACCATTTGCACTCATTTGTCATACAGGGAGCAGAACTTCTATGATAGCACCATGGCTCTCAAAAGAGTTTAACTACCACGTCATTAATCTACAAGGTGGAATGGAGTATGCGACAAAAGGCATACATTTAAAAACTGTTCCATATAAACAATAATGCCTACATGGCTTAAATTTCTCTTTTACCTGCTCCTGCGAATTGTTGTAACTTTCGCAGTTTTAGGCTTTTTTATCTTTTTACTGTGGTGGTTTTTATACTCTATTTTTTATTAAAACAGTGATTTGATAACATTAGAGACACCCTGATGCAAATTGTAGTTTGCAATAGGAAAGTCCAAATCTTCACGCTCTAAGTTCACGGTATATCGTGAGAGATACTCTCCCAACTCTTTTAAATCTATCGGCTTATATCTTTGAACTTCCTCTTTTTCCAGAGAAGTTCTTACAAGTTCACCCTTTTCGTTAGAGTTTGCAATAGTAAAAGCCAATGTTTTCAAACTTAAAAAATCACTCCACTCCAAAAAAAGCTCTGGAGTTAAAATTTCTACTTTTTTACCCTCTGGCGTAAAAAGTAAACTGTTATCTCTTAGGGGAATTAAAACTGATAAAATTGCATTGGAAAATGGAACAACTTTATCACTCCAAAATGGTGACTCGTTTCTGCCTTGTAGCTCTGTAGCTATAGCAGAGACTATCTTCTCTTGTGTAGCATCCCTAAATAGTTCATACGTTTCTTGTTTCATATCTTTTTCCAGTGAATGTTTTTCGTAATGATACACTTTTTGTATATAATTAGGCTTTTAAAAAGGAGCCCTAGTTTGAAATTCAATAAAAGTTTTATAACAAACCTAACTGCGTTTATCTTGGTTCTGATTTCATTTGTTGTACCTCAATATCATAATGCCCTGCTCTATACAGGCCTTTTCGCACTCTCTGGTGCACTTACAAATCAACTCGCAATTCATATGCTATTTGAGAAGGTCCCATTACTCTATGGTTCTGGTGTTATTGTAAATCGTTTTGAAGCCTTTAAAGATGCTATCAAAGAGCTTATTATGCGGGAATTTTTTACAAAAGAGCAACTTGAGGCTTTTTTTCAAAGTGAAGAGAAGAAAATCAATCTGGTACCTATCATAGAGGAGACTGATTTTTCTCCTGCGTTTGAAGCGCTCTCAAAAACTGTAATGGAATCCTCTTTTGGAGGAATGCTTGGAATGTTTGGAGGGGAGAGTGCACTTGATAACTTAAAAGAACCATTCTCAAATAAAATGAAATCAGCAGTTATCAAGATCGTAAACTCCGAAGCTTTTAACAATACACTAGAACAACATCTGCAACACTCATCCCTTAATGCAGACCTGCTCAACTCTATTGAAAATATTATTGATAAACGTTTAGAGGAACTCACTCCTCAAATGGTTAAAGAGATTGTCCAGCATCTTATCAGCGAACATCTTGAATGGTTAGTTGTATGGGGAGGGGTCTTTGGTGGAGTTATTGGACTTATAAGTTCATTTTTACTATAGAAGATTACACCACTTCTATAGTTACATCATCTCCAACTACCAAAATATCACCTTTGATAATTTTTGCACGTTTTCGTGTTTCTGTTTCACCATTACGTAGTACATATCCATCTGCTACTATCATTTTTGCCTGTCCACCGCTGTCAACTAAATCTAAAACCTTTAACAATTTATAAAGTTCTATATAGTCATCTTCTAATTTAAAAGTCATTTTTTCATCCATATTTTTTAATTATTTTCTAAATCTGTCACAAAATACTATTTTAAAAAAAGTGATAACTTCTCTTGTCTTGTCAAGTGTTTAATAGCATATTCACGTTTAGAAGCTTCACTTCTATTACTGCATTCTTCACTATAGACTAATTTTACAGGTCTCCTCAGACGCGTATACTTTGCACCTTTTACTGAACTGTTATGTTCTGTGACCCTGCGTAGGAGATCAGTGGTAATACCGGTATAGAGTGTTTCATCACTACACGCTACAATATATACAAAATACATCAAGTACCTTTTTTGTTGTGAAAAAATAGATAAAGAACTATATCACAAATTAGTGTAAATTGGTAACAATATTATTACAAAGTTGTCACAAGCATTGTAAATAATAAAAAGTTATAATATAATCATTATACATTTTTATCACAAAACTACTAACTTAGGACATACAATGCAAAAACAACGAGTAATCATAGTCGAAGATGATGAGATAACATCACTCAACTTAAATATGTCTCTACAAAAACACGGTTACAGTGTTGTAGCCGTTTGTGATAATCCGGAACAGGCAAAGAATAAAATTCAAACACATAACCCTGATGTTCTCATAATCGATATCTCACTCCAAGAGAGCAACGATGGCATAGAGCTGGCAAAAGAGATAAAAACAAAATATGATATCCCTTTTATCTATCTCACCTCTTATAGTGATGAAGCAACAATTAACCAAGCAAAACAGACTGAGCCTTATGGTTATATCGTAAAACCATTTGACCCTAATTCTCTGCATGCCACTATCCAAATGGCACTGTTTAAATTTGAAGTAGAACATGAAAGGCAAGAGGATATACACTCCCTTAAAGTGGATAAAACAAATTTAGAAAAACTTCTCTACTCTCGTAAAGAGAGTAACAAACCTATCGTTCCTTTTGGGGATGATTATCATTTAGATATTAGTATCTGCGAAACTTTTTATAAAAATAAAAAGATAAAACTTACAAAAAAAGAGAATGCTTTTTTACGACTGCTTGTGGCACAACTTGGTGTTGTAGTGACTTTTGAGCAGGCTATGAACTATGTTTGGGATGAGCATGGAGCGACAGAGAACAGTGTAAGAACACTTGTCTGGAGACTCAGAAATAAACTTGAAACCGATATCATTAAAAATGCTTCAGGCATAGGTTACTACATAGAGGAGTAATCCTCTAAACGCAGTAGGTTTACTTTATCTGAATTTTTTCCAGTTTTTCAATTATAATTTTATAGCTTCCCATAAAATCATACTTTGAGTCCTCTTCTTTTGCTTTTATCTCCATTTTACCGGCAATATTTTGTAATAACTCCAATCTAAAGTTACCACTTGAACCTTTAATGGCATGAGAAAGCAAAGCAATTTTTTTATACTCTTTATTTTGAATTGCTTTTTCTAAAGAAGGGAGCGTTGTTCTCATCTTTTTCAAAAAGAGCGTTAAAAGCATTACAAGTTCATCATTGTTTAACATTAACTCTTTGAGAAGTTTTTGTGTATCCAAACCGAAGATCATCTCTTCCCCTGAGTTGGCATCCTCTTTTGTATCAGTATCAATACTAAAAGAGTCAAGTTTTACATAGGACATAAAGAGACGCTCCAGCTCTTTGAGTATGACAGGCTTTCCTAAAAATGCATCAAAACCACTCAGCAGTCCTCTCTCTTTTGCTCCTTTTATTACATTTGCAGTAAGTGCAGAGATTGGAGTATGTCGCAGACCATGAAGCTCTTCATATTCAATAATTTTACTCACTGCTTCTATACCGTCCATAACAGGCATCTGTTCATCCATCAAAACCAAATCATACTTGTTGATCTTATAGAGTTCAAAAGCCTCTAGTCCATTATTTGCCACATCAAATGTAAGACCATATTTTGTTAAAATTATTTTAATAAGCTCTTGATTTGCTTCATTATCTTCAGCAATTAATATATGCCCCTTAAACTTGTTTGTAATTTTTTTATTGTAGTGCGCAGTATCACGAGGGTTTAAAAGTTCATCAAATGCTTTATGAATTTTTGAACAATACAATGGAAAGCAGATCGAGTTTATATGACGATACTTCTCATAATCATCATACTCTCTGCTCATCAGTGCAATACTGGGTTTTTGTAATTCTACAAGTTCATTAATAAAACTGCTATCACACTCTTCATGTACAAAAATGACAATATCGCACTCACTCTCTAAAGTATCGACAACCTCCAACTGCATACCAAAGACTTCAGCATATTTGATGAAAGATTCATGTTTTATGCTTAAATGCATATCTTTTGCATAGATTTTCATTTTTAGTTCTTGATATGTTTTTATATCCTCAATAACATTACACTCATGTGTTACAACCTCTATAGGAATTTCAACATAAAATGTACTGCCCTCTCCTACTTGAGAACTTACACCAACGCTTCCACCCATAAGTTTTGCAAGCTGGTGGGAGATAGAGAGACCCAAGCCTGTTCCCTGTTTATTATGTTCGACATGTTCTTGAGCCTGAGCAAATGCCTCAAATATATGCTTTAACTCTTCCTGACTAATCCCAATACCACTGTCAATAACTTTTATTTTAAGATATCCCTCACTACACTCTGCTTCCACACGAATCACACCACACTCCGGTGTAAACTTGATAGCATTACTTAAAAAGTTAGATAAAATCTGCTTTATTCGTAATATATCACCAAAAAGCTCTTTTGGAATGTTTGGATTGATAAAAGAGAGGATTGTTATCTCTTTGGAGTTTGCACTTGCAACAAAAAGTTCCATCGTATGACTCAGCTCTTCATGGAGAGAAAAAGTCTTAGGCTCTATCGTAAATTCGCCACTTCTGAGTTTTGAAAAGTCCAAAATATCATTAATTATACTCAAAAGATTCTCACCGCTGTTTAAAATAATATTTAAATAATTACGATGTTTTTTAGAGATATCTTCATTTATCAATAGATTTACAAAACCCAAAATAGCATTGAGCGGTGTTCTGATCTCATGTGACATATTTGATAAAAAGTACTCTTTGGCCTGTGACGCTAAGAGTGCTTCTTGTCTTGCATCTATAAGTTTTTGAAAAATAGTATCGGTATAAAATTTAAGTATTCCACGAAAATTTTTATCAAATATATAGGAAATCTCTTCAAAGATTTGCTTTGAGTTAAGTCCTGAATCATAGGAAAAATCTAGCATCGAACGCCTGAAATGACTACAAAGTTCAAACAGCTCATCAGCACTGATCTCACGATACTTCAAGTAAACCAACAAATCCTGCATTACAGGGCAGTTCCCTATGGTAGTCTCACCTGAGATCACACCCATAAAGTAGTCAAAAACACCACTTGCATAGTTTTGAATAAAATACTCTTCATCTATATTATGCGTAGCAAGAATTGTTTTAGGAGATTCGTAAGATACCCACTGGTGTACGATCTCTTTTTTATTTTCTAAAAAAATATCTTGAGAACGTACTAATGTGGGTATCTTATACTGCATCTAGACGCTGCCTAAAAAATAGTAGGAGAGTCCCATAACAATTGAAAGTCTAAAAAGAGAAATTGCAACACTGCCTACAATATTACCAAGCTGACAGCTGTCACAAGAAACATATTTTTTTCCTTCATACTGTGCATAAAAGAAGTAAAAAATATCAAGTCCAACAACACCTGCGGCTCCATAAAGCTGAAGATGCCACAGAGTAGAAGTATCTTCAAAGAAAAAAGAGACAAGAAAAATCAAAGCAAGAAAAATTGTCAAAATATTTGAAACAAGTAATATCTTATCTCTAAAAAATGTACGGGGACAGTAATCATTTTGTACTTGATTTTTTGTTGGATCTACTTTTGAAGAGAGACCATTTTCAAATCTTTTTTTCTCTTCTTTGGACATTTTATGTATAAAAGTTGCCCCAAAAGTGTAGTCAATCTTCCTTTGGAGTAAAATTGCCAGATCACCACTTGCTTTGAGTGTCTTGTCTTCACCCTCTCTGTCTTGATAGACAATGCTGACACTTTCAAAACGCTCTATATTTGCACTTCTGTTTGGATAATATGCCGTAGTCTCTTCACTTACAACACGACCACTGTGAGATATAAGACGAGGATTTATTATCTCGATAAGGTCATCTCCATCTTTGAGAACTACTACATTATAGTAGCTCCCTATCTGATACGCAGCAAGCCCATCCAAATTATTTTCCTTGATAGTATCTTTTAAATCGTCTATCAAGGAAAATAATTTTTCATCAAAAACTCTAACATCTGTAGCATACTCCACACTTAAAGGTGTCGGATATTGAATAATAGTTTGCACCATGGAAGAACCTTTTGGATGAGAGATAGTACTATTACGGAAGTAAAAACTTCCGCAATGATGGATAGAATCTAATTAGTGACTTTTACTCACAACAACAATCATTTTTAGATTGATAATTACAAATCTAATAAATTGAAATATAACACATGTTCTCAATTTAATAGCAAAAGAACCTGGCATCATTGTTAATTTATAATGCTCTTTCTTTGAGAAATTTAATTCTTCTTCAACAACTTTTTTTTCCATAATATCTCCTTATATGTTATTCTGGGATCAGTGTCCAGCCTGGATTGAGTTTCGCTTTATAGATAAACAGATGATGTAGGATATGTTTAATCCAGTGACCAGCAAGACCGATTTCACCAAATGTATAATCTGTATCACGACCAGTTCCCGGGTATGTTTCAAAGTCTGGAACAACAGGGTAAACAGTCATTGCAGCAGCTGTACCAGTAAATACACCTTTACCTGCAGAAGCAACACAAGCAGCACCCATTTCAGCCATAGAAGCTTCATGTAAGTGAGCACTTTCACCTTTTGTTATTAAGTCGCAAACAGAGTGTGCAACCGCTTTACCGATGATACCTGAAGGCATACCAGTTCTTGGTGGTGTAGGGTTGATCGGAGTTCCGTTTGGAGACTTCATCGGTTTAGAGATAAGATGTGGCGGTGCAAATGCGATACCTGCAGCAAACATATTTTTATATGTAGGATTTTGGTATGTTCTTGGCCAGTCAGATGCTTTCCACTCAGCATACGGTTTTGGCGTATAATCAGCATCAACTTTCATAAATCCGTTTGGAGCAAATACAGTATCTGTAATATCTTCACCGGCTTTATCATAAGCTTTAAGGCCTACACCTGCAAACGGAGGAATAAGCATTGCAAAGTCAAACTCTTCTTCACCTTTAGAACCGTCAAGAAGTTCATACTCCAATTTTCCTTTTTCTACTTTAGAAGTATGCGCACCTATTAACCAGTCAATATCTCTTTCTGCATAAAGTGATTCAGCAAAAAGTTTTGAAGATACAACATATCCTCCAACTTTCATATGTAATCCACCCATACCAAAGTCACCAAGGAATGACTCATTAGATATCCACTTCATATCTGCCATATCACGAACACCGGCTTTTCTAAGCTCATGCTCAATATTGAAGATATACTCAAACGCAGCCCCTTGACATGTACACATACCATGACCAGTACCGATGAGGAATTTTTGACGAGTTCCGCCTTTCATCTTCTCAATAGTTTTTTCAAACTCTTCTGCTGCATGTACTGCATGGTCTGCTGTACAAACAGAAACAGTATTGTCACCCATTTGACCATTGCCATCACCCAAACCAGGTGTAGCATCAAAGTTCAGCTTTGGACCAGTCGCGTTTACTAAGTAATCATACTCAATAACTTCACTCTCTCCAAGTTTATCAGCACTTGTATACTCAATCGTTACAAAAGGCTTATCACTATCATCTTTTCCTTCCGGATTAATAGATACTGCTTTTGCCTGATGGTAAGTAATACCGGCTTTTGCATATACAGGAGCTAAATCAAAAGTAACTTCCTCTTTCTTCATCTCACCAACACCAACCCAAATATTTGATGGAATCCAATTCCATTTTGAGTTTGGAGTAACTACCACAACTTCATGTTGTGATCCTAACCATTTTGCAGCAAAAGTTGCTGTTGTATGACCAGCAACACCACCACCTAATACAACTAATCTTGCCATTTATCTTCCTCTCGATTTAAGTTATAAGCAACTTTATCAAAAAAATATCAAAAAGTTATCACATATTTTTATTAGTTATAAAAATACTATTTATAATATACATTTATATGCCCTTGTTTAGGGGGTTTTCACAATATTCAAAATGCTTATTTAGGCATTTCTGAGAATTTTATTAATAATTTCATATGTATTATTTGATAAGTTATGTGTAGAAACTACACGTTTGAGTTCTCTCTTAATCAGCTCTTTGTTTGTATCTAGTAATTTATCATAAATTTTAAATGAACTTGCCAGTGCCGAAGCCATTTGCGGATTGATTTTATCTATCTCGATTATCTTATCTGCCAAAAATTTATATCCACTTCCATCCTCTTTATGAAAATGTTTGTGATTACGTGAGAATGAACCGATAAGCGAACGTACAAGATTGGGAACTTTTTCATCATATACTTTATCAAGCTGCATCCGCTCTACTCTCTCCAACAATTCATCTCTGCCTGATGAAGCTACAATTGCAAAGTATTTGTTCATTACTAAAGTTTCATCTTTGTATTTCTCATAAAAATCTTTGAGGGCCACATCTGCATACTCGGCATGGATATTTTCCAAAATATCAAGAGCAACAACTCTATCTGTCATCGTTACAGACTCTTCATACTGTTTTTTAGCCATTGCTGCCACCTCTTCATCCTCCAAAGCCGAAAGCAGTTTAAGCACTCTGTTTTTAACAGCTCTTTGTGCAATATCTTTTGCATTAAGTTCAGCAGAGAGAGGAAAATGATTTTTCTTATAGATATCTAGCAGTTTATCTTTATATCTACTTACAAGGTATTTTGAAAGTTTCTCTTTTACATCATATATCACACTAAAATCTACACGCTCCTGCATTTGCATTATTGCATTTACAGAAGGCAACTCGAGCAAGAGTGCTTTGTAAGACAAATCAACATCCAAATCAAGCAGATATCCAAATGCCTCTACAAACTCTTCATCTATCTCCTCGCCTTCTATCATTTTGTTAAGTGTTGCGAGTGCAAAATCCTGCGTCGCTTCATACTGTACAAAACTGTTCGTATCATATTTCATTAAGAAGGCGTAGTTGTTCTGCGCTTTTTCTATAATAAAAGGTGCTGAAAAATCTCTGTTGATAGAGAGATATGGTTTTGAATCAAGCCCGTCAAACACAAACTCCTCTCTCTCTTGTGAAACTCTCAAAACTTTCTCAAGAATCTCACTGCCGTTTTCATCAAGCAGTCCCACTTTTAACGGAAAATAGTAAGCTTCTTGTTTTGTACCATCCACTGCGTTTGGAATACACTGCTCTAAACGCAGTCGGTAAGTACCCTCGCTAAACTCCTCTTCTACTTTCAGTTTTGGTGTGCCACTTTGATGGTACCATCTCTTAAACTGCTCTAGATCCTCCCCACTTGCACTGCTCATGGCCCATAAAAAGTCCTCAGTCGTAACTGCTTGTGCATCAAAGGTCTCAAAGTAGAGATCCATTGCTTTACGGTACTTCTCCTTACCGATAAGCGTATGAATCATACGAATCACCTCAGCACCCTTTTCATAGACAGTCGCTGTATAAAAATTATTCATTGATATGTAGGATTTTGGCTGGATAGGATGACGAGTCGGGGAAGAGTCCTCCACAAACTGTCTCTCACGTAGAGCTTTTACATCTTCGATGCGTTGTACCTCTTTTGAGTTCATATCTGCAGAGAAACACTGGTCTCTAAAGACGGTCAATCCCTCTTTAAGTGTAAGCTGGAACCAGTCACGACACGTGATACGGTTTCCTGTCCAGTTATGAAAATACTCATGTGCAATGACACTCTCGATCCCCATAAAATTCGCATCTGTGGCTGTATCCATATCTGCCAGAACATAAGCGGAGTTAAAGATGTTAAGCCCTTTGTTCTCCATTGCCCCCATATTAAAACTATCTACCGCAACGATATTATAGATATCTAAATCATACTCCCTACCATACTTCTCTTCATCCCACTTCATCGCATCTTTTAAAGATTTCATAGCATGAAAACATTTGGATTCATTTCCCAGATCACAGTAGATATTAAGCGCTATCTCACGACCACTCATCGTAATAAAACTGTCACTGATACTTCCCAAATCACCTGCAACAAGAGCAAAGAGGTATGAAGGCTTTGCAAAAGGGTCATGCCATGTAACCCCATGACGTCCGTCAAAACTCTCATGACACTCATGCTTGTTCCCGTTACTCAACAAAACAGGGTACTTCTCTTTGTCCGCTATAACCGTAGTAGTAAAAACACTCATAACATCAGGACGGTCAAGATAAGGTGTGATACTTCTAAATCCCTCCGGCTCATTTTGCGTACAAAAGATATCTCCGGATTTGTACAGACCTTCAAGCTCTGTATTTTTATCTGGATAGATTTTATTTTGAATCTTTAGCTCAAAACTCTCGGGCACATTAAAAACAGTGAGACTCTCTTCATCAACTTGGTATCTGTTTTCACTCAGTGCCATACCATTTAAACGCAGCTCCAATAACTCCAAATCACGACTGTCAAGTCGTAATTCAACTATATTACTATCAAGTTTTTGAAATTTTAAAACAGATGATACTATTGTCTCCTCTTCAAAAAGTTCAAAAGTGAGATTGACACTCTCTATCTTAAATGCGGGCTTTTTATAATCTTTTAGATATTTTTCGACCATTTTACTCATATATTTTTTCCTTACTCCAATTAAATTCTTTAAAAATCATCTCAAACACCTCATCAAACGCAGCCTCAAATCTAAGCTTTTCATTTGTATAGGGATGCACTACCTCCAAAGTACTGCAGTGCAGCAGCAAACGGTGCATATTGTATTTTTGACGTACAAATTTGTTATGCTCACCTCTTCCATACTTCGTGTCACCCAAAATATGGTGGGAAATATGCTTCATATGCCGTCGAAGCTGGTGTTTTCTACCTGTTTTTGGCAAAAGCTTTACCAAAGAGTAGCGAGTTTTATCATACCTGCCCACTGCTGCGTTTAACTCAACACTTGCCAAAGACTCAAACGCAGTAAGTGCCTCTTGCGGCGCTTTGTCATCTCTTGCTTTTTTATCACTTATCTTATCAAGCTTCTCTTTAAGCGCATGTTCTATCACTCCGCTCTCAGGCAGATACCCACGCACAACTGCGACATACTCTTTTATAATAGTATGTGCTTTAAACTGCTCGCTCATTATTTTGGCACTCTCACTATCAAGGGTAAAAAGAAGCACTCCCGAAGTAGGCTTGTCCAGTCTGTGCACAGGATATACCCACTCTCCGATTTGGTCACGAAGCATCTTCATGGCAAAGTAGATCTCATGTCTGTCAATCATAGACTTATGAACCAGAAGCCCACTTGGTTTATTGATAACGACTAGATGCTTATCTTTGTAGAGAATCTCTAATGTATACTCTTTAAACACACTTTGTCACCATTATTTAAACTGCTCTAAAAAGAGTTCTGTATCTGTAGCTGACATAGGTTTGGCATAAAGATAGCCCTGTATCAAAGTACAGCCATTCTCTACCAGAAATTTCTCCTGCTCTTTTGTCTGCACACCCTCGGCTATAAGTGTCAGTCCAAGATTTTCACCCAGAGCAATAACAGCCTTTACAATAGCACAATCCTCTTCATCCTCAGGAATATCACGTACAAAAGATTGGTCTATTTTTAGTTTATCAATCGGAAAACGTTTAAGGTATGCCAGAGATGAATACCCCGTACCAAAATCATCAATAGAGATCTTAATGCCAAGAGCATGCAGTTTTTGCAGTTTTATGATGGCACTCTCAGGGTTACGCATGATATCACTCTCTGTTATTTCAAGTTCCAAACACTTCGATTCTAGATTGTTTTTTTCTAACTCTTTTGCCAAAGTATCCAAATGCTCATCACTAGAGAGCTCTTTTGCTGCAATGTTGAGAGAGATTCGCCCATCACACAGCGCCTCTTTATGCCAAATAGAGAACTGTTTTATCGCTTTTCTCAAAACAATCTCATCTATCTCCACTATCAAGCCTGTCTCTTGAGCGACTCCAAGGAATTCATCAGGAGTGATAACTCCTCTTTGTGGGTCCATCCATCGCACTAAAGCTTCAAAACCGACCACTTTGTGATTTACAACATCAATTTGAGGCTGGTAATAGACCTCAAACTCATCTCTGTGTATTGCCTGACGCAGTCTGCTTTGCATCACAACTTTTTCATAAGCCATTTTACTCATTTCAGGAGAGTAAAACTGAAAATTGTTTCGCCCCTCCTCTTTTGCCCTGTACATAGCTGCATCTGCATTTTTTAACAGATCCATTGCGTTTAGTGCATCTTGGGGAGAGAGTGAGATACCTATACTCAAAGAGATATATAAAGTATGGTTTTCTATATTGATAGGATTTTTTGATATACTCAGCATCTTTTGTGCAACAGAGATACACTCCTGCAGGTTATCAGCACTCTCAACAAGCAGAGTAAACTCATCACCTCCGAGTCGCGCCAGAGTATCCTCTTTTCTGACAATTTTAGAGAGTCTTGTCGCTACTATTTTAAGAACCTCATCACCAATATGGTGCCCCAAAGAGTCATTTATCTGCTTAAAGAGGTCTAAATCTATAAAGTAGAGTGCTACCAAGTTCTCATTGCGTTTGGCCTTCTCAATGGCAATATGCAGCCTGTCTTGAAAAAGCAGCCTGTTTGGCAAGTTTGTCAACACATCATAATATGCCTGATGTTCCAGCTCTTTTGTCCGTTGTTCCACTTTATTTTCAAGTTTGGTATTTAACGTTTGAAGAGCGAGAGTCTTCTCCTGCACTTTCTCTTCAAGCTCTAAATTTGCTTTTCGTAAAACAACAGCTCTATATACTAAAGCCAAAAATACAAGAGTAAAAAATGCAATTATTTTATAGATAAAAGCATAATCTTTACGCGTCTCAAGCACAACAGAGTACCATCTGTTTTTTATATTCTCCAACTCTTGTTCATTGACATTTTTAATAGCTATATCAAAAATATCACGAAGCATAGGTTCATCTTTGTTTGTTGCAATTGCCAGATGGTATCCACTTGGCAGCTTTGCATCTATCTTAATATTTTCAAGTGAATTTTCCTGAATAAAAAATGAGATAACCTTTGCAGTGTTGATAAAACCAAAAACCTCTCCCTCACTTACTAGCTGAAGCCCCTCTTTTACAGTATCAACTTCAACAATATCAATATTGCCATAGAGACGTTGTAGATCATCTATAACTGCAGAGTGTGTAATGACTGCATATTTTTTATCTAGTTTGTCTCTAAAATCTTCCACAAAACTTTTATCGATTGTCGTAGCAACAACATAAGGAGCAAAATAGTAGGGCTGCGTAAAATTTAAAAACTTTTTTCTCTCTTGTGTAATACCTGCCATTGGCAACAAATCACACTTTTTAGATTTAATGGCAGCCATCGTTTGAGACCAATTATCAGTTTTATAGAGTTCAATTTGAAGGGGAACTGTTTTTGCAAAGAGTCTGAAATAGTCAGCACCGATTCCCTGGTATTTCCCCTCTTCATCTATCCACTCATAGGGTCTCCATTTGGGATCAACACAGATAGTAATCTTCTTTTTCTTTTGCAGGTAATTTTGTTGGGCTTGTGTAAATAGAGACTCTTTGGCATTTTTGTTATATATATACTTGTTCAAAGCCTCTTTTGGTATTGTCATACCTTTGCTTTTAAGATACTCTTCATAGATGAGCGTAAGATTTTTTACATTTATTTCGCCTATCTCATAAAGATTTTGCAGCATTAAATCTTTTGTAGTCTCTCCCTCGTATATCAAACTATCAATTGATTTTCGTTGTGTATATTTTTTATATATCAGTTTTGCACTCTCTTGAATATGTGAAAGTGCATACTCCCATCCTTTTTGTGTTGCAGACAAGAAAGCATCAAGCTCTTTTTTATGATTTTGCGCATACTCTCTTGAAGTAAAAAGGTTGTTTGCGTTTGTTACAAAACCGTATTCGGCAGAGTCTATTGTATTAAAAGGCACCCTCTTTTGTTCAAGTTCATAAACTTGATCAGTACGAAATACAGACATCGCATCAACATGCTTGTCTATAAAATCTTGAAGATTGAAGCTATGATGAAGAAATTTTGAAGTTGCTGCGTTTATATTGTAGTAACGCAATAAGATATTAAGAGAGGTTTCATAGATTTCATTCCCCCCTGTCATAATGTTTTTACCTTTTAAATCTGAAATATGTTTAATTTCAGGCTGTGTCACCAAAACAAGAGGAGAACGCTGGAAATATGTCGCCAAAAGCTGAACATCCATAAGTTTGTTGCTTTTATCAAAAAGAAGAGCACTGTTTTGTAAAAAGTAGTCGACCTTTTTATCTTTTATACTTTTTTTGATATCACCGCCATTATATTCAAGAAGTTTTACATCAAGTCCCGCATCTTTATAGTACCCTAACTCCTTGGCCATGATAAAACCTGCAAACTGGAACTGGTATTTCCATTGCAGCTGTACTTTTACCTCTGTTAGTTTTGTCAAAGATGGTTTATTTTGTGCATATAAAACAGCTGACATAAAAAAGGAGACAACAAGGATAAGTATAGTTCTCAACATAAACGCAGCCCTAATCTCTTTTTGTTGTCTTTCTTTTCTTTTTTGAAACTTTAAGAGATTTAGCTGTCACTTTTTTAGGAGCTGCCTTTTTTTGAAAGATCTTCTCCTGTTTCTTGTGCTCTGCTTTTAGCTTTACTTCATCAATGTCTTTTCTTCTGATATTTGGATCCGGTTCAAATCCTTCTACTGTCTCTTGAGGTATCTTTTGCCCTATGAGCTTTTCAATATCTCTGATGTCATATTTCTCATATATGTCGATAAGAGAGATAGCTTCACCCTCACGCCCTGCACGTCCTGTTCGCCCAACACGATGGACATAATCTTCAGGAATGGAAGGAAGCTCGTAGTTTATAACATACGGGAGCTCTTCGATGTCAAGTCCGCGTGAAGCGATATCTGTTGCTACCAACACGCGGAATTTCCCCTCTTTGAACTGGTTGAGTGTTTTAAGTCGGTTTGCTTTTGTTCTGTCACCGTGAATGATTCCGCATTTGAGCCCGTCTTTTTGCAACTCTTCAGCTAGTGCATCACAACTCGCCTTTGTTCTGGTAAAGACCAAAACCTGAGGGAAGTTTCTCGAGCCGATGATGTAGGCTAAAAGCTGAGCTTTTCTGTCAGTATCTACAAGGTATGCCACCTGATTGATAGTATCGACCGTTGTGTTGTGCTTTGCTGTCTCGATGAAAGTCGGTTTTGTCAAAATAAGTTTGGAGAGCTTTCTTACCTTATCACTGAAAGTTGCCGAAAACAGCAGTGTCTGGTGGCGTTTTGGCATAAGCGGATGAATTTTTCTGATATCTTTTGTAAATCCCATATCAAGCATTCTGTCTGCTTCATCAAGTACAAATACTTCAACATCATTCAAACGCAGTCCATTTTCAATATGTTCTAAAAGACGCCCTGGTGTAGCAATGACTATCTCAACACCGCGTTTGAGCTTCTCTCTTTGCTTTTGCAGATCTTTTCCGCCGACTAAAATCATTGTTTTTATATCCATATATTTTGAATATCCAACAATATCATCATGAATTTGTATACTCAGTTCACGAGTCGGCGAGAGAATAACAGCTCTAACACCTTTGCCCTCAACGGGTTTTCGCAGTCTCTGCAGAATCGGCAGTGCAAACGCAGCAGTCTTTCCTGTACCTGTTTGTGCAGTCGCAAAGATATCTTTTTTAGATAAAACTACGGGAATTGCTCTTTTTTGAACCAGAGTAGGCGTAGTGTACCCCAACTCTTCTATTGCATTTAGTAATGGCTTTATAATTCCAAGCTTTTCAAAAGACATTTTTCACCTTTAAATAATATAGGGATATTTTAACATATTTAGTATTTGTAAGCTCTTAGCTGTTATAATAATCAAAAATATAAAGTATATGGCAATGATAAGAAAAACACTTAAAAAAACATCCAAACATGAAAAACTTCGCTCATTTATCAAAAAATACAAAATACCTAAGGAGTACCTCTCTACAAATCGAAAAATGATATCCAGAGGAGTACTCATTGGTCTTTTTATAGCATTTATTCCTATGCCTATGCAGATGGCTGCAGTTTTACTCTTTATACCATTTGTCAAGTTTAATGTTCCCGTAGGGCTTGCTATGTGCTGGCTGAGCAATCCCATCACAATGCCTCCGATGTACTATATGGAGTACCTTACTGGCTCCTTTTTGCTCGGCATTAAACCTGAACCTGTCGAGATGACACTTGAGTGGTTCTCTAACAACTTGGATAACATCTTTATTCCACTCTATTTCGGCACAGCGATCTACTCTATATTTGGCTCAATTGCGGGGTATTTTTTAGTAAACTATCTATGGAGACTCTCTGTAAAAAAAGCAAACAAACAACACTACAAAGACAGATAAATCATCTGATAAAATTAAGCTCGTCAAATACAGTAAAATAGTAGAGAATAGCTGCTATCCAAAGTAGTATGATAAAAATGTGTTTGATAAGAAATGAAGATTTGCTCACTTTGTGACGAAAAAGATACATACTCAAAGTCGCACCCAAAAATCCGCCAAGAAGCGCGAAGGTATGCAGTTCTATTTCAGAGATCCTGCGTTTAGAAGATTTTGAAAAAGCTTTATCTACCCAGTAGAGTATAAACGCAGCTACATTTATAAAAATAAAATAGGCAAAAATTACTTTTTGCATTACTTTTTACGGCTCCAGATTATGAAAGCAACACCCAAAAGTAAAAAAGGAACACTTAAAAGCTGCCCTGTTGTCAGACCGATATCCAAAGAGTAGTCGGCCTGTCGTACTTTGTAGAACTCGACTACAAAACGCACACTGAAAATCAACACTAAAAAAAGTCCAAAGATAAATCCCTCTTTGAGGTTTTTTTGATACTTTTTGTAGAGATATGTAAGCAGAAAAAATATAAGCAGATATGAGAATGCTTCATAAAGTTGGGCAGGATGACGAGGCAAACTGTCTACTCTCTTAAAGACTATCGCCCATGGAACATCTGTAGGTTTTCCCAGTATTTCGGAGTTCATAAAATTTCCCATACGAACAAAAAAACCAAAGAGTGCAGTAGGGATGACAAGTCTGTCTATCAGCCACATAAACTTGACTTTGTACTTTTTACACCCAAGATAAAGCGCTATCAAAACACCCAAACCACCACCGTGAGAGGCAAGTCCACCTTCCCATACTGCAAATATCTTCATAGGATGCGAAAGATAATAGGCAGGGTCATAAAAGAAGCAGTGCCCAAGCCTTGCCCCGACCACAATACCGATAACAGCATAGAGGAAAAGAGGCTCTATTGTACTTTCATCTTTTCCCTCTAGCTTGTAAACCCTCCGCATAAACTCCAACCCAGAGAGAATTGCAGTAGCAAAGAGAAGCCCGTACCAGTAGATATGAAAAGGACCAAAAGAGAGTAATATCGGATTTATATCCCAAACAAAGTGGTGCATATTATTTTTTCAGAGCCTCGGCAATAAGCTCAATCGGATTTTTAAAGACAGTCTCAACCTCTGCATAGCCCATAGAAGCATTTATCTGCATACGACACGCACTACATTCGGCACTTACTATCTCTGCTTTTGTCTCTTTGATCATCGCAGCTTTTGGAGCACCTGCAGCTTTTGCGAAGTGATACTTTTCACTTTGCATCGTTACACCACCAAACCCGCAACATGAGTTTGGATCGCTCATCTCTACTATCTTGTAGTTCTGACGGATAAGGTTACGAGGCTCTTCATGGATCCCCTGCATCTTTCTGGCATGACACGGATCATGATAAGTGACTATCTGCGGCAGTTGTTGTTTTTTTGCGAGTATGGTCTCTAGCTCTGTATGGTTTTGCAGCCACTCCGTAGCCATAAAGACCTTCTTCATCACTTTTCTTGCACGCTCCTGCCACTCAGGCTGATCGTGGAAGTAGTGTTCATAGTCGATTTTAAGCATCGCCGAACAGGTCGCCTCAGGTACCAAGATGGCTTCAACATCATCACTGAACTTCTCAAAATACTCAATGTTGAACTTGGCATTATGGTCAACTGTATCAAAGTCACCTGTAAAGTATGCAGGAGCAGAACAACATTTTTGGGATTTTGCCAAAAAGGCATCTATCTCAAGTGTCTCTAAAATCTCTAAAAGAGAGTCTCCGATATTTCTATAGTTGTAGTTTGCAAGACAACCGATAAAGATAGCAACCTTTCTCTTCCCGCCATTATTGATATTTTCAGGATGTGCATTTAAAAAAGAGGTCATTTTGAGACTTGGTAAGAGCCTGTTTGCTTTTAACATAGGAAAGTTAAAGCGTGAATGCATAGAGTCGATGTCAGCTTTGATCTTAAATCCACAGGTTTGAAATACCCAGCCCAGTTTAAACGCAAGGTCATTGAGCCAACGGTGACGAAGCAGAAGGAAAAATGCTTTTTTATACCACGCTATCCCGAATTTTTGAGCGATGTCACTGCGAACCTGCTCTATCACCATATCTGTAGGAAGTGATTTTGGACAGACCTCAACACAGGCTGTACATAAAAAACAGCTCTCAAAGATATCTTTTGCATTTTTATCAAGCTCTAAATTACCGCGTTTATATGCCCCTAAAAGGTCTAAAAAACCACGAGGAGAGGTAACTTCATCTGCGTTTACACGATGAATGGTACAGACAGGAATACACTTACCGCACTTGACACAATCATCAGCTATCTCATTAAAACTAAAAATATCGTCTAATTCTTTATCCATCACTATACCGTTTTTGAAAATGTTTTATCACTGCTCGCATGGCGCTTCATATAAGCATCAAACGGCATAGCTATGTTTCTAATGAGCAGCGTTCCTGTTTGAGAACACTCAATCTTTTTATTTGTGATCTTTATAAGACCTTCATCTGCGAATACCTGCAGATCTGCAAGTGCGTCACTAAAGTACTCTTTGAAATTCACACCAAAAAGCTTCTCAAATCTTTTAATATCGAGCTTGAAGTTACTCATCAGCTCCATAATGACATATTGACGGATTATATCATCTTCATTGAGTGATACGCCTCTCTCAAATGGAAGTTTCTCTGCATCAATAGCAGCTTCATAAGATGGCATATCTTTAAAGTTCTGCGCATAATAATCAACACCCTCACCAATAGAAGTAAGCCCGACACCTATAAGATCAGCACCGCCTTTTGTAGTGTAGCCTTGGAAATTTCTATGAAGTTCACCTTTTTTTATCGCCTTAAAGAGCTCATCTTCAGGTTTTGCGAAGTGATCCATCCCTATCATCTTATAACCGTTGTTTGTAAGAAAATCTATGGTGTACTGCATGATATGGAGTTTTTCATCAGGACGAGGAAGTGTCGTCTCATCTATCTTACGCATAGTCTTTTTCAACCAAGGCACATGCGCATAATTAAATACTGCAAATCTGTCAGGATTGAGCGTCAACGCAAGAGCAAGTGTCTCTTTAAAAGTCTCTAAAGTTTGAAAAGGAAGTCCATAGATCAGGTCAACATTCACTGACTGCATATTGTATTTTCGTGCAAGTTCCATCGCATTTTTTGTGATGCTGTAAGGTTGTACACGGTGCACTGCGACTTGTACTTTTTCATTAAAATCTTGAATCCCAAAGCTTACACGATTAAAACCATGAGATGCCATAACACGCATCTGATCTTCATTGATATGACGTGGATCGATCTCACATGAGATCTCTGCATCTTTTACAAAGTTTGGAAAATATGACTTTATCTCACTGATGATCTCATCCAATTGCTCGGCACTGAAAAATGTAGGAGTTCCACCGCCAAAGTGCATCTGAATCACTTCACGTTTCATATCAAGATGTTTTGAAAGAATCTTCAGTTCACGTTTGAGATAGTCGATGTAGCGAATCATCTTGTCTTCTTTGGAAGTAAAAACGACATTACATCCACAAAAGTAACAGGCATTTTTACAAAATGGAAGATGAAAATAGAGACTCAAAGGACGAGAACTATCTTGTGCTTCTAATTTTTTAATATATTCATCATACTTAAAATCATCTTTAAACTCTAGTGCTGTAGGGTAAGAAGTATAACGAGGACCGGGTTTTGAGTACTTTGTGAATTTTGCAAAATCTAACATTTTCATCCATTTGTATTGATTTTAAAACTTGTTTAATTGTTGCGATTATCTCTAAACTTTGCTAATAAAGTGATTAACCCATTTGATATAGTACAGATTTTATAGCTGTGCTTAAACTATTATATCAGC
>CAZCMR010000015.1:0-31554 GCA_964499805.1 uncultured Sulfurimonas sp. | reverse complement strand
AGATTTAAATTTTTATATTATGGGTAATGAATAGGTGGTGGACAGCGTGGGATTCGAACCCACGGTAGGTTGCCCTACACCCGCGTTCCAGGCGAGCGCCTTCGACCACTCGGCCAGCTGTCCTTTGTTTGAAGAGTGGTATTTTAGCCAAGCTTACATTTAATAGTGCTAAAAGTTTTTGAATTTGTATCAAAAACAACAAAAGAGGAGTACGGGACATCTATACTAAAAGCATCTTGGAGTGATAACTTCTCAACGACTGCCATCAGCACCCGCATAACGCCCGCGTGAGTTACAACGAGAACATTCTGTGCATTTTGCTCGGGCAAAAACTCCAAAAAGAACTCTTTTACTCTTGTGATATACTCTGGGTAAGGCTCGCCATCGAGAGCCTCTATCCACTGCTCAAAATCCTCATAACATATCTCATTTTGTGCAATTATCTCATCAAAACTGAGCCCCTCATGTTTTCCCCATGATTTTTCGCGCAACTCTTTTGTATAAATGGCATCTTTTGCCTGTCTAAACGCAGCAAGTGTCTCTTTTGCCCGTTTCAAGTCAGAACAGTAGACCAAATCAAACACTTCATCTTTAAAATAACGAGCCAACTCTTGTGACTGCGTTTGACCTCTTTTTGAGAGCCCTATATCTATATGTCCGTTATACTTTTTGTGATAAGCTTCATCCACTTCTGTATGTCTTACAAGCGTTATTTTCATATCCAGCCTAAAATCACACAATTTAAAAGCACTAACTCTATAACTTCAATACTAAATCCATAAATATCACCCGTAAAACCGCCATATCTTTTCATGAAGAAGCTTTTTATAACAAACATCACACCAAACGCAGCAAAAAGAAGTATCCATGTATCAAAGAGATAAACAATAAGTAAAGAGTAGATAAACGCAGCTATAAGTTGTGCTTTTGTCAGCTCCTCTTTTGCAAGTGTGCTCATCCCATTTGGGGATACATAGGGATAAAAGTAGATAACATATACAATAACAAGACGAGACAAGAGCACGATAACAGGCAAAAGATAAAAAGCCCCAAACGCAATAAGAGAAGAGACTTTCAGTATCAGAAATACCGCACCAAAAGTCATTCCCATTCCACCGTTATGCGGGTCTTTCATCACCTCCAAGGCTCTCTCTTTTGCAACAAACAAGCCATCAACACTGTCGCTAAAACCATCAAGATGTAAAGCACCTGTAAACAAAACCCAAAGCCCAAAGACAATAACAGCTAAATGTTCAGGAGGGAAAAAAGGTGTCAGTAAAGAAGCAAAAGCAAACAGCAGGCTCCCCAAAAGCAAACCTACAAGCGGATAAAACATCACAGCATAACCGTTGATGCCCTTATAAAAATCATGCACCTTGAAAAAAGGGAGAATAGAGAGCATCGAAAAAGCGAGTGCGAACCCCTGAAATAGTCTACTCATTTTATTTTACTGCTTATGCCTGCTACAACATGGTAGACCTCATCACATGCCCCGGCAACCATCTGAGATACCCTACCGTTGATATCTACAAACTCTCTTGCAAGTTTATTATCGGGAATGATTCCGCTACTTACATCATTTATAACAAAAACAATATCCCGTTGTAGCGCCAATACCCCATTTATCTCCGCCTCTATATCTTCAAAGGATTTTTCATGGTAGAGCATATTGTTTATCCACATGCTCAGACACTCAATCAACACTGCACCCTTTTGCAGCTCTATCTTCTCTTTAAGATACAGTGCCTCTTCAACGGTTATAAATCTATCCTCACGGGCTTTTTTATGCTCCTCAATTTTACGATGCATCTCATCATCTATAAACTCAGTCGTAGCTAAATAAATGGGTTTTTTATCTGAAAGTTTATGTATATAGCTTTCGGCATTGCGAGACTTTCCACTCTTAATACCACCTATAAATAATGTTTTCATGTTAAAATTATAGCAATAATAAACTACTTTTTGATATTATAAAAAAACTAAATACAAATAGGAAAATCATGCTGAGCATTTCAACATTTTTACAACTTTTAAAAGAATCATTTCGTGACCTTTTGCCTATCGTGCTTGTCATCATGTTCTTTCAGCTTGCTATCATACAAAGTGTTCCACCAAACTGGCTCTCTACTGCCATTGGACTTGCCATAGTCGGTGTTGGGCTCGCAGTATTTCTCTTAGGTCTTGAAGTCGGGATTTTTCCTGTGGGAGAAGGTCTTGCCAGTGATTTTGCACATAAAGGCTCGACTTTTTGGATTTTGATTTTTGGTTTTATGATTGGTTTTGGGACAACCATAGCCGAACCTGCACTTATCGTCATCGCCGATAAAGCCGCAGGTATCAGTGCAGGTAGAATTGATGCAGATGTTTTACGAACGGTCGTTGCCTTTAGTGTTGGATTTGCCATTGTTCTTGGTGTTTACAGGATTATCAAAGGGCATCCTATTCACTACTATATTATCAGTGGATATGTGATGGTTGTTACAGCCACTGCGTTTGCCCCCCGCGAAATAATAGGACTGGCTTATGACCTTGGAGGTGTCACCACCTCTACGGTCACCGTACCGCTAGTAGCGGCTCTTGGCATCGGTTTGGCCTCTTCCATCAAGGGACGTAATCCTGTTTTGGATGGTTTTGGGCTTATTGCATTTGCTTCGCTCACCCCGATGATTTTTGTGCAGTTTTATGGCATAGTCGTATATGAGTTTATTGACCCAAGTATCACTATTATACCTGAGGTTATCAAAGAGATTGAATCAGTAGAGACAAGCTTCGACCTACTCTCTATCTTCAAAGGTCTTCTTGGTGTTATCAGTGATGTCTTGCCAATTTTGGGTGTCATCCTCTTTTTTCAGTATGTTATACTCAAGAAGCCAATAGAAAATATTAAAAATGTCATCATTGGTTTTGTCCTTGTTATCATAGGACTTGATGCCTTTATTATCGGTCTTGAGATGGGCCTTTTTAGTGTCGGTGAGACTATGGCATTTGAGCTTACACGCTATGACAACAACATAGTCATCTACTCTTTTGGATTTCTCATCGGCTTCTCCACGACTATGGCAGAGCCTTCACTCACTGCTATCGCAAGAAAAGCAAAAGAGATAAGTGACGGAAAGATAAATGACTTTGTTCTGCGTCTTTTTGTTGCGCTTGGAGTGGCTATTGGTATCTCTTTGGGTGCATACAGAATTGTTGTAGGAGGAGAGATAGTTTACTACATTATGGCTGGCTATCTCTTTGTCATTGTTCTCACTTTTATAGCTCCAAAATACATCATTCCCATAGCGTACGACAGCGGAGGAGTAACCACCTCTACTGTTACCGTTCCGCTTGTAGCTGCCATTGGTCTGGGACTTGCAACAAACATAGAGGGAAGAGACCCGCTCATTGATGGATTCGGACTTATCGCCTTTGCCTCACTTTTTCCAATGCTGACGGTGATGATGTATGGAGTTATTACCGAGAAGATAGGAGTAAAAGGAGAGCGTGAAAAAGAGAAAATGCACATAAAAGAGCTCCGTCATGCACTCAAAGATGCTAACGATATGAGCCTCTCTACTATCAATGTGCACGGTACATCACAAAGACACTCTTACACTATGCCTTTTTCTGCTGTACATATTATAGTCCCTCAAACCAAAAAAGAGGCAGTGCTTATAGCTGCAAAAGAGGCTGGTGCGACAGGGGTTACCATCACACAAGCGCACGGTATGGGCTTGGAAGAGATGGACAACTTTTATAACAGACTCTACTCCACACCATCAGATGTTGATTTAATGTTTATCATAAAGACATCTGATGTTGAAGCTATTATTCAAAACATCATAAAAGAACTTGGTATAATACAAGGAGAAGAGGGTATAGCTTTCTCTTATCCCATTTCAAACCTAAAAGGCTTAACGCTCAAACAAGATAAACTATAAAGGGACAATCCAGTGCAATACAATTTTTCAACTATTTTAAATTGTAAAGAAATCACCACGGAGTGCTCCTTTTTAAGAGAGTTAAAAGATAAAAAAATCCATGAAGCATACCAACAAATCTTACAAACCTTTTGTCTCCCTTTTCATAAAGATACCCTTCTAAAACTTTTTCAGCAATTAGTCAGATATAAGATAGAGCTTAATATACCCTACACTATCATTGATACACATATCAATGATTTGAGAGACTTCCTTGTAAGTAAGATCTCTTTGGATGCTCCCTCTACAGAGATTATCCAGCTTTTAAATCTTTTCAAAGAGATTAAAAACAGTGTTGCACATCACTACCTTTTTAAATATATTGATGACCTTATTATCCATAACCAATCTCGAAAAAGCTCTTTAAAAAACTTACTTAAAAATGATTTGACAATCTACTATGAAGCCCATCTTATCTGGCTGACAAACTTGGCAAAAGCCATAAAAGAGAACACCGCATCTGACTTTCCCGAACTTAACCACAACATATGTACCTTCGGCAAATGGCTCAATAGTAATGCCAAACTTATAGTTGACAATGAAGCACAATACAACTATATCTATGCAAGTCATAAAAACCTACATCTCTTTGCTCAAAAAATATTTGATATTCTGGGCAAAGGAAAATACCGCCAACTGATAACTTACCTTGAAAAATGTGAACTTATCTCACTCAACCTTGGGGTAGAGCTTTCAATCTTAGACAATACAATTATATCCGGTAAAATAGATAGAGACAGCCTGACACAGGTTCTCAATAGAAATGCACTAGGCAGCATCTTCAAAAATCAATATGAGTTATCTTTAGGAACCAGAAGCTCTTTTGTCATTGCTATGTGTGATTTGGACCTTTTCAAAAACATCAATGACACCTATGGTCATCTTGCCGGTGATGCGGTACTGCAGTCATTTGTAGAGTGTATTAAAGAAAACAGCAGAAATTCTGACATAATCATACGCTTTGGAGGGGAGGAGTTCCTTATTATTTTACCCTCGCTCAGCAAAGATGACGGATATATGGTTTTAGACAATATTCGTCAAAAATTTGAAGAATCCACACTCTCTTTTGAGGGTAAATACATCAAATCCACCGTCAGTATCGGAATGGTCTGCATATCTCCTCTGGATTGCTGTACCCAAGAGCTAAAAGACAAATATATATCCCTCGCCGATGCACAGCTCTACCGTGCTAAACGCAGTGGAAGAAACAGAGTAAAAAGTGCCTAAAAAACACTCTTTTTTCATCTCTATTTTTTATGTTTGTGTTTATACTTCCCTTGCAGTCTCTTTTTAAGCTTTTTAATTTTTTCCTGCTCATACTCTTCAAGGGAGGTATTGATATTTTCTACCTCGTCACCGATTTTTACACTTAACATCTCTGACTTTTTCATCGCAAGAATCTGTGAAGAGAAGATACTTCTGTGCCCTGATATCAAAAAACTGATTACTGCCGCAAGTGCTGCATAGTGTGCGATATCTATCCCAAAAAGCTCTACTGCCATAATCGTGGATGCTATGGGTGTATTTGTCGTTGCAGCAACAACACTCACAAAACCCAAAGCTGCAAAAAGAGGAATATGCTCAGGGGAGATAATGGAACCTAAGAAGTTTCCACTTGTGGCACCTATGTAAAATATGGGTGTAATCACCCCTCCACTTCCTCCTGCTCCCAAAGAGAGGGACGTGAAAATTGTCTTTAAAATAAATGTATACCAGTGGATATCTTGATATCCTACAGGATTTGGGCTTAATGCTTGGGCAATAGTATCCATACCGAGTCCAATATACTGCTGACCAAAGAGCAGTGTCATACCAACAATTAAACTCCCTCCGACAAATGCCTTTATATAGGAACTCACTTCTATCTTCTTAATAAAGCTGTGGGTGTGTGCTATGGATGTGATAACTATGTCTGAGATAAAACCAAAAAAGAGCCCGGCCAAAACAACTTTTGCAATAAGCATCAAATCAAGTGAAACATCCTGAAAAAAGTGTAGATCATAATAGGTATACTCAATACCCAAGAACTGTGCCGTAGTAAACGCAGCGAATCCCGCAATAAAAGAGGGAAGCAAAACATCATACATAATAATACCGATGATAAGTACTTCCACACCGAAAATAGCTCCGGCAATCGGCGTTCCAAAAACCGTTGCAAATCCTGCACTAATGCCGCAGATTACCAGTTTTTTTCTATCTAATTTTCTAAATTTTAAAAGATTTGAAAGCAGTGAAGCCACTCCTGCACCTATCTGAGCACCCGGCCCCTCTTTCCCCACAGAACCTCCTGCAAAGATAGTAAGAACAGTTGCTAATGTTTTAACAGGAATAACAGAAACATCAATCTCCCCATCAGCTTTATGTACTGCAGAGATAACCTTTTCCGTCCCATGCCCCTCTGCTGCAGGTGCAAATGTTTTTGTAAGCCAGACAGTTATAACAAGGGCAACAGGAAGCAGGTAGTAAAAATCAAATGGCAGTAGTGCACGTGAACTCTCACTGTAGGCCAAAATTTTCAAAAAAGCAGTAACGGTTGCACCGATAATTACACCTACCATTGAGGATAAAAACACCCACTTGGCAACACTAAAAAAAATTGCAGTCTGCTCTGTAATATGTCTTTGAATCATCTTGATTATCTGCTTTTTAAATATTTATCATAATTATGACACAAGAAATTCTAATTGCTACAACTTCTTTTTAAGAGTTTTAAAATTTCCTCCAAAAAGAGCTACTCAGTAGCACAAAGACAGTATAACACTCCAACCTTCCCACTATCATGGCAAAAGAGAAAAAGAGTTTGTCAAAGTCACTAAAAAATGAAAAATTATCTGAAGGGCCCACAAGAGAAAAACCGGGACCGACATTACCGACAAGAGCAAATGCACCTGAAATGGCACTCATAGCATCATAGCCTCTGGCATAAATATAGATGGTGACGATTGCGACCGTAATCATAAAGAGTGTAAAAAAACCAAAAGTCGAAGAGAGTATTCGCTCTTTTTGCTTTACTCCATCAATAAAAACAGAGATGATAGTATTTGGATGCAAAATACGTTTGAGCTCCGAAATAAGAGTCTTGAAGATAATTACATGGCGAATTATTTTAATACCGCCCGCAGTGGAGCCGGCATTACCGCCCATTAATAACCCGACAAAGATAATAGCAATGGCCAAATGGGACCACGAACCATAATCAATCGTAGCAAAACCCGTTGTTGTCATAACAGAAGCAATAGTGAAACTCGAATGTTTTATCGCATCATAAAATGAATCACCGCTGATATCCATATGCACAAAGGTCAAAGCCAGACTCAATGCCAAAAAAATCAGAAGATACCACCGTACCTCTTCACTTTTATAGCCTGAAAAATCTTTGTGATAGAACTTTAGATGCGCCAGAAAGTTTATGCCTGCTAACATCATAAAAATCGTTGTTGTCCAGATGATCCCGTCTTGATTGCCAAAGTATCCCATAGAGTTGTTCTTGGTTGAAAAACCACCTGTGGATATAGTTGAAAAAGCATGATTTATCGCATCAAACCAGCTCATTCCAAAAAACTTGAGAAGTATCATATCGACTACCGTCAAAACAAGATAGACTAGCCAAAGGCTGAGTGCGGTATCTTTGATCTTTGGTGTGAGCTTTTCAAGCTGTATTCCTGTTGATTCGGCTTTAAAAAGTGACAAACTTCCTGTTGGGTTTATCATCGAAAGCAGTCCCACTCCTAAAACAATAACACCAAGCCCTCCCAGCCAATGCATCAGGCTCCGATGAAATAAAATCATATGAGGCAGTGATTCGATATCGGTATAGACAGTTGCCCCCGTCGTCGTAAACCCACTGACCGCTTCAAAAAATGCAGATGCTCCGGATATGTCACTATAAAGTACAAGCGGAAAAGCTCCCGCGACACCTAAAAGTATCCAGAGTAAGTTTACGACCAAAATACTGTCTTTTATTTTAAGGTTGAGTTCATGGTTTTTTAAAAAAAGCCAGATGACAAGATTAACAGCAAAAAAGAGAGCATCATAAAGTAAAAAAAGTTTAAAATCTTCATGATAGACAAATCCCACTGCAATATCGAGTAAAAATATCAAAGATACTGTTATGCCGATGAGTGATAAGACTTTAAAAATATTTTTATAATCCATAGATCCACTGTTTCACTTTTGGACTCTCTTTTGTTGTACTAAAGATGATTATCAAATCTTTTTCCTCTAAAATAATCTTATCATCAAAATTATATATCTGCTCCTCTCTCATATAAAACACACGAGAATATTTCAAACCCATAGGCTTGATTTTTTTCCCTAAAAGTTTTGAATTGGCAAAAATTTTTCTCATAAATATAACAGCTTTTGCTCCGCAGTAACTCTTTTGAATAACAACACCCGTTGAGCTTATCTCTTCCATGATTGTATTGTAAGCACTGATTTTTGGACCTCTCACCACTACAATACCCAAAGAGTGCATCAAATTATAATACTCCATCTCATTATTGATGGCCACAACTTTTTTTATACCGCTCTCCTGTGCTTCAAGACATTTGATAATATTATACTCATCATTGTTTGTTGCCGCAACAAACATATCGGCACTCTCAAGGGACTCCTCTTCAAAGATGTCATGCGAGGAGTATTTTGAATTTATAATGGAAGCCTTGCCTTGAAGCTCCTCATCTGCCTTTTCACATAACTCTAAATCTTTCTCAACAAGCTTAATATCACGTCCGCTTTTAATAAGCTCTTTTGATATAGAGATACCTAATTCTTCTCCTCCAAAAACGACACATCTTTGGATTTCACTCTTGGCTTCTAACTCCAGTTCACCGCAAATCGACTTAATAACATCCTCAACACCAAAAAAGTAGACCAAATCATTTGGCAATATCTCTACCTCATCTTCTTGAGGAATAAAAAAGAGTTTTTTTCTCTCAATGCCTACTATTTTATAGTGCTCAGAAGTAAATGTTTTTGGTATAAAACGACTTGAGACCATTATGGAGATAAGTTTGTGTTGTGTATATTTGAAAAACTTCACATTATTGGCTTTGGGATACTCAAGGAGTGAGGCTATCGCTTTTGACGCTAACTGCAGAGGAAAAATGAGCTTGTCAATCTCTAACTTATTTTTAACTTTACTGCCGTCAAAGAACTCTTTTTGCAGGCGCACAAATTTGCGTTTGATATTAAGTACCGTATCTGCGACCAAAATAGAGATAAGATTGACATTGTCAAAATTCGTAACGGCGATAAAAAGATCCACCTCCTTATCTGTAAAACTCTCATAGGTTTTTGCATCTTCAACATCCCCGCCAAGAGGCATAATATCAAGGCTCTCCTGTATTCTGTGCAGAGCTTCGGAGTTTTTATCTATAATTGTAACATTATGACCGATGCTCAGCGTTTTTGCCAGATTAAATCCAACTTTACCGGCTCCGGCTATAATGATGTTCATCTCTTATTTTACCAAATCTTTATAATCATATTTCAAAATATCCAAATAATATTTTGAACCAATTACAATAATTCTCTCATCATTCTCTTTGGCACTTTTTTTAAATCTTTTTTTGATTTTTTCCATCTTCTTTGGAGAAAAATTATTTTGTTTAAGATATTTTTTTAAAGAGACGACTTCGCTCTCTTCTACTATGGCAGGCTCTGCTTCAACCTCAAGCATCTCCTCCTCTATCACCGCACTCTCAGCACCGGCAGGAGCATTCAGCATAAATTGAGAGGAGATACTGCTGAGTATGTTCTTAAGCTGTTCATCTTTCTCTTTATAGATGCGCTCGATCTTTTCACGCTCCTCTATAAGCATCTGCTCTTTTTGATCACGAAGTGTTCTTGTCTCACTCTCTAAAGTATCTACACGTGATTGCAGCTTGGCATTTTGTTCTTCTAAAAATTTATGATATCTATCACTGCTCACAGCACTCTTTCGTGTTTGAGTTGTTCTTTTGGGAGTTTGTTTTTGCTCAGAGTCGTCAACAACAACCATTTTCACACCCTTCTCGACAACACTCTTTAAAGAGCCCCGTCTTATACGGTTGTGTATCGCCTCTTTTGAGACACCAAAATGTTCAGCCGCTTCACTTACGCTCATATTTTTCACAAATAACACCTTATTTACCTCATATTGTCAAAGACTAAAGGAGCTTCCCACTCCCCCTCTCTGACCATCTTCATAACTTTTTGTAAATCATCAAGTTTGGCACCTTTGACACGAATAGTATCTCCCTCGATTTGTGCATGTACTTTGAGCTTCATTTTCTTAATGTCGGCTACTATCTTTTTTGCCTCTTTTGACTCTATGTAGTCTACTACTTTAAATGTTGCTTTTCTCGTATTGCCGCTGGCATCTTCTACACGCACTTCATCAAGTACCTTTGAAGAGAGCCCCTGTTTTAAAAGTTTTGCAATAACTATATCTTTTAGAGCATCGAGTTTGTTATCACTTGATGCTACAAGGACTAACACTTTCTCTTTCTCTTTAAAATTAACATCGTAGGTCGTCCCCTTAAAATCATAACGATTAGAGACTTCTCTATCTACCAAATTGATTGCATTTTTCATATCTTGCATATCTATCTTTGCACTGATATCAAATGAGTGTTCTTTTGCCATAACAAACCTTTTTTTGTTTTAATTATAACATAGTTTGTTTGTGAGTAAGAAATTTTACAATGCAGTAAAATAAAAATATTATAAAGATTTTGATACACTTTATAGTCAAATTTACAATTATTAGCTAACATAAGCAAACAAGATATTTTTAATTATGCATGGAAAAAGATTTGGAAAAAAAACTCAATAAACGTGAAACATACAAAGCACGTCTAAAGCCTTATGACTATTTTCAGGAGTTTGAAACTCTTGACTTTGATTCTCTTGGAGAGGGTGATAGGTACTACCTGCAAGATTTTGGAATTTTTACTACTGACTTTTTAGAGGGTGAATTTACCGTACGTCTTCGAAACGCAGGAGGAAGACTCTCTGCAGAGCAGTTTGCATACATTGCTGATATCGTTAAGGAGTATGACCTTACACTCGTTATAACAGCCCGTGCAGGATTTCAGCTTCACGATGTAGAGTCTGACAACCTACTTGAAATATGGAAAAAGCTTAACCAAAACGGACTAACGACCTGGCAGAGTTTTGGGGACAATATACGCAACATCGTTGCTGATGTTTATGATGGTGTTGGAAAGTATGCCGAAATTGAGGTCTATCCGCTTATCCAAAAAATGCAAAAGTACATCCTTAAAAATCCAAAATATGTGGGAATGTTACCACGGCGTGTAAGTGTCGGTATCTCTGGAAATTCGGCAAATGTGAACTCCTTTTTTGCCAATGATCTCTACTTCGCACTTGCAAAAAAAGATGGCATTTATGGTTTTAATGTCTATATGGGAGGGAAAAATACCGAGATAGCCAAAGATGCGGATATTTTTCTAAATCAAGAAGATGTATTTGATTTTTTCACTGCATTTGTAGAGACTTTTTACCAACACGGCTCCCGTTTTTCACGCTCCAAAACCAGACTCTTTTATATGATAGAAGATATTGGGATAGAGGGGCTCAAAGAGCTTATCCAAACGCAGTACAAAAAAGAGTTTGAAACAGCAGGCTCTTTAGAGCTTGAACATATTGATTTTCAAGAGTTTGAAGAGCTCAAAGACGGTACTTATGCTTTTTGTTATCAAAGTGACTTTGGCAGACTCCAAGCCGACGAGATGCATCAAATCAGTAATTTTGCACTTGAGAAAAATGCTCAAATTCGTATAGGGATTGATCAAAACATCTACCTTATCGGACTAACAAACAAAGAGATTCCTTTTGGCTCTGCTGCTCTTAGCTCCACAGTAGTCGCATGTGCAGGGAACCTCTGTCCCTATGCCGTTTGGAGTATTAAAGATGAAGCACACCAATATCTGCCCTTAGAAAAAATCTATAAACATAATATAAAGGTCGGATTTTCAGGATGCGCAAAAGGGTGTGGTCGACACCGACATACCGACATCGGGCTTATCGGGCTTAAAACAAATAACTTCGGAGATACTGACGGAGGAGCTAGAATCTTCATCGGAGCAGAACATGATACAGGCAAGAGTGTCGCAAGACAGCTCTTTTCTATGGTACCGTTTGTACATCTCAAAGAGACAATGACGCTCGTAGTAGAGTTGTTTGAGCTGAGCGGTTACAAAAACTTTCAACTCTATGCACATCATATTCTTAACAACTACAGTGAAGATTTTTTAGCACTCTGGCACCTGATGAACCTCAAAATATCACAAAATATTGCTCTGCCCAAACAGTCACAAACGCAGACAAAAACAGAAGAGTTAGCACTTTTACAAAAAACTTTTGATGATTTTACACTTATAGAGGATGACATGAAAAAGAGTGTCAGTCATCTTGTAAAAGAGCTATGGACGGTAGCAGGAAAAGATCCACACTATAAACCACCGGTGCATAGAACGAACTTCAGGTAGTAATTTACTCCACAAGTTCTTCGGCGGGTTTTCCGATGAAGTATCCCTGCAGCATATCAACATCAAGCTTGCAAACATAATCATAAATCTCTTTAGAACTGACATACTCTACTATTATTTGTGCCTTGAGTTCTTTCGCTACGGTTATGATAGAGTCAAGCAAAACCCTTGATTTACTACTGCTAAGCAATGACTCTGTAATAGTTCCGTCTATTTTGATAAAGTCTACATCAAACTTGAAAATAGTATCATAATTTGAAAATCCAGAACCAAAATCATCAATAGAGATCTTCACACCCGCCTCATGCAGTAAGTGAAAAAATCGTAAGACTTCAAGTTCATTTCTGATTGCTTCATTTTCCAAAAGTTCAAAAGTACATCGCTTTGCTGCCTCAGGGTATTTTTCAACCATAGCTAAGATAAACGCTTCTGTTTCAGGATTGATAATATCAGCAAAGGATAGATTTATCGAGAACGCACACTCCCGCTCTTTAAACATCTGAAAACTTTTCTCTATAATGACTTTTGTAACTTCAGGATAAATATACATATCCTGCAAAACATCTAAAAACTCTCCTGGATATAATTTTTGTCCATCTTGTGTTTTTAGCCGCATTAAAGCTTCATACTTTACAATTTCACCGCTTTTTTTATCTATTATGGGTTGGTAGCAGCAGATGAATCTATCATCTAAAAAAGCGACTCTTAACTTTTGAGAGAGTGTCATTGCATTTGTATATTTTATGATTACATCATCTTGAATAGTAATTGCATTTATAAATGTACCTAAACTCTTTTTTGACTCCAAAAGACCGTATTCACAATGCTCTAAAACATGCTTTGAAATCGTCGCATAACTAGCATAAAAAGAGAGTAGTATAACTCTCTTTTTAATGTGGTACTCATGAGACTCTAGATCAATTTTAAAATTGTGTTGTATATATTCCTGCTTACCTTTATCAAAAATAACAGCAAACTCATCACCATAAATTCGGTACACTCCTTTGATGTCCTTCAGTGTTGTTAAAAAATCAACTACCTCTTTAATAAGCCTGTCTCCTGTATCGTGCCCGTATAAAAGATTAAATTTACTAAACTCTTTAATATTCAAAATAACTAAACAGTTATCTGATGGAAACTTTGCGATATCTTCACGAAGCTGTAGATAATTTGGTTTGTCTGTAAGATAATCACTATAAATTGAGGTCAGTTTTTTACTAAAATAGATATTCATAACCCAATCACGGATCTGATAAGAGAAGTTCAACATATCGATATAAAGAAGTAAAAAGTAAGCATAATCTTCCCTTTTGTACATCTTTATTGCACTTTGTGCCATTGCATGTAAATTCACATGAATTTCTTGTATATTATGATTTTTCAGCAACTCTTTTTCTTGAAGAATCCACAGACCAATAGCACATTTTTTTGGATCAAATTCCGGTGGCTGTGAGCTACCTAAAATAGAATTTATAAACTTTCGCATCCACTTTAAATGAGCATTTATGAGATCTCTTTTGGCCTCTAGAGTATGTGAAAGTTTTTTTTGTAGATCTTTCTCGATAACCACTCTGTCATTCATGAGTTTATTTTTTAAAAACTCATTTGCTATTTTATTTTTTATAATAAAATACTCTTTATCAAGAAGATTTAAATGGCGGAACACCTCATCTATATATTCATTTGCGATAACATAAGGAACCTTCTTCTCATAAAGCTGTTTTGCAAACTCTATATATACTCCATCGGCAGCATTATCACTAAATATCAACTCCCACATTTGTACAGCATAGTCACTTACAAGAAGCTCTCTCCACGGACAAAAATAATTTGTTGCATCAATAATTTTCATTGCATCTTTAATTCTTTCCACAAAGCGCCTCTTTATTTATGATGTATAAATAATAACATATATCGTTAATTTTTCAAAGTTTTTTTAAAAACTAGGACTCCCGTCAAAGCCAAAACCACCATCAAAGCCTCCGCCAAAACTTTGCGCAAAGTTGGGGTCGGTGTAACCGGCCATTGTTGACTTCATACGCAGTTTTTCTATGTCTGCCTTGCTTGAAATTCCCTGCGGACAGACAAGTGTACACTCGTTACATAAAGTACAATCCCAGATACCGTTTATCTGAATTGTATCTATCTTATCTGCTGCGTTTGCCTCACGTTTATCACTCACATACTTCCAAACACCAGTGAGTGCAAACGGTCCTAAGAACTCTTCGTTTACGGCATATACAGGACATGCAGAGTAACACGAACCACATAAGATACAATCACTTTGCAGAGCATTAACAGCTTCATCGTTATGGTCCAACACTGCCTCTTTGTTAAATGTATCAAGCCATGATTTTGCTCTTACTTTTGTCTCTAAAGCTCTGTCCATATTCACAACCAGGTCACGAATCACTTCAACATTTTTCAGAGCCTCTACTCTGTCACCCTCTTGGACTTTGTAAGAGCAGGCAAGAACCTCTTTGTCGTTGACACGCACAGCACACGAACCGCAGACACTACTGCGACACCCACTGCTGTACGCAAGGCTTTTATCCTGATTTGCTTTTATTTCATTAAGCACTTCAAGCAGTGTGGCATCCTGCATATCCACATCATACTCTATAAAATCAAACTCTCTTTTGATAGCTATCTTCATTACTCTGCCTCCACATAGTGAGCACCACAGCTCTCTTTTCTCTGCAGGGCCCCATCCACTACCGCTTCACAAACATCAAGCATATTTCTAAACTCCAAAAACTCAAGCAGATTTGTGTTATAGATCTTAGACTCATCGCTAACACCCATACGAGGAAGCTCGCCTTTAAGCGCTGCTACTTTTTGCTTTACCTGTGTGAGTTCACTCTCACGTCTGACTATGCCTACCTGCTTGTAAAACATCTCACCAACAGCACTGCGTTTGGCATAAAAATCTATCTCATTTGTATAGCTTTTTATCTCTTCTAAAATATTCTCTTTTGTTTTACAGTCAAAATTACTGCTGTTTTTATCATCACAAAATGTAAAGTTCGCCGCACTTTTTCCCGCTTCTCGTCCAAAAACGACTATCTCCAAGAGTGAGTTTCCTCCCAGTCTGTTTGCACCGTGAACTTTATGATTTGCACACTCACCACAGGCAAACAGACCACTCACACTTGTTTGAGACTTGTTATCTACCTCTATTCCACCCATAGTGTAATGAGCAACAGCTTTAATTGGTATCAGATCATGTACAGGATCTACATTTTCATATAAAAGAGCCAGCTTTCTCTCTTGAGGAAGATTCTCATCTATGAACTTCTCTCCCAAATGGCGTATGTCCAAAAAGACCTCTTCACCCTTTTGCATCTCTGCGTGTATCGCACGGCTTACTTCATCACGGGGTGCAAGTTCATTGGTAAAACGCTCCCCTTTGGAATTGAGCAGATAACCACCCTCTCCACGGGCTGATTCACTGATAAGGATAGAGGAGTTTTTCAGTCCCGTTGGATGAAACTGCACAAACTCCATTCCCAGAAGTTTTACTCCAGCTCTATGTGCGGCCGCAATACCGTCACCCGTAGAGGCAGTTGAGTTTGTAGAGTATTTGTCATAAATGCGAGAGTATCCACCAGTAGCAAGAACAACGCTCTTGGCAAAATGATGCTCTAACTCACCTGTACGAATATTTAACATCAGTGCACCGCAGATACTTCCGTCCTCTTTTTTAAGCAGATCAAGAAAAAATCTCTCACTCAACATCTCTATATCTTTTTTGAGACATCTTTCATAGAGTGTGTGCAAAATTTTTAATCCCGTATAGTCCTGTGCATAACAGGCACGAGGTGCAGAGGCTCCACCAAGAGTTCTTTGTGCTATCTTACCATCTGGCGTACGTGAAAAACAGACTCCGATACTATCGAGCCACTCTACTGCGTTTGGTGCTTCACTGCACATATAACGCACCGCCTCTTCATCTGCTTCTCCGTGTGCTGATTTGAGCGTATTGGCAATATGAGCTTCAATGCTGTCCTCACTTACATTTGCCAAAGCCGCATTTATCCCGCCTTGCGCCATACAGGTCTGGGAGCGTGTCGGGTACTCTTTTGTAAGCACTTTTACATCTACTCCAGCATCTTTTGCAGCCAGTGCAGCGCAGAGTCCTGCACCTCCCGCACCGATAATCAGTACATCTGTTTTCATATACCTCTTCCTTTATTATATTCTTGCATTTTTATAAGAAGGTTTTGAGAAATAAAACTCTCTCATAAAAATGTTGCTAGCAGATAATATCTTCCTACCCTTAAACTCCCTGCAATTATAACAAACCAAACAAACTTTAACCTAACAAGCCCCGCTACAATGGTTAAGGGGTCTCCCATAAGAGGCAGCCATGAAAACAGCAATGCCCAGTATCCATAGCTGTGTCCAAGCCTAAAAGCCTTTTTTCCTGTTTTGGAGTTTAGCAATTTTGTTTTTGTTTTCTCATAAAGAAAATAACCTAAATAGTAGTTGAAGATGATGGCTAAAATATTCCCGCTCGAAGCGGCAAGCATAGCATGAGAAAAAACCATACCACCCTTCACTGCCACTGCAAACGCAGCTTCAGAAGAGAAAGGCAAGATTGTTGCTGCAAGAAAAGCGGAGAGAAAGAGTGCTATCTCTTGCGCAAACATTTATAGAGAGTTTTTAATATTTTGGCACACAGAAGCTATGAGCTTCTCTCTCGCCTCTACACTGGTCCACGCTATATGAGGGGTTAGATAGAGTCTCTCTGCATTTTTTACAGCTAAAAGCGGACTCTCTTTAGCAAGTGGTTCCTTCTCAAAGACATCCAGTCCAAAAGAGATGTTTTTCTCATCAACAAGCTTTGCAACGGCATCTTCATTGATAATTCCGCCGCGTCCAAGGTTGAGTACGACTGCACCCTCTTTGCATGTTAACAACTGTTCATAATCTAAAAGATTTGCCGTTTTTTCATTGAGAGGAGCGTGAATAGTGATGATGTCACACTCTTTTAAGAGATTTTGTAAAGTTGTTCTTTGAAAATCCTCTGTACGGTTTACACCGCTTGTTGAGTAGTAAAAGAGTTCTGCTCCAAAGGCCTTTGCGACATTTGCAACACCCCTTCCTATCTCACCAAGACCGATGATACCCCACTTTTTCCCTTTTATTTCAAAGAAAGGATGGCTGACATCTGTAAAGACTCCACTCTCAGAATAACTACCGCTTTTTGTTACCTCATCATAGTAACGAGAGTGTCCAACAAGGTAAAAAAGCATAGAGAAAGTGTGTTGTATAACCGAATCAGTTGAGTAGCCAGCAACATTTTTCACCGCAATACCAAGCTCTTTGGCTGCGTTTAGATCAACATTGTTCATCCCCGTCGCTGCCACGCAGATAAGCTTTAAAGATGGTGTATTTTGCATATGCTCTTTTGTGATAACAACTTTGTTTGTCACAATGACCGCTGCGTTTGCAATACGCTGCTGCGTCTGCTCAACTGTGGTCATATCAAAGCGCTCTACCTCTCCAAACTCATCAAAACAAGACAGAGAAGTCTCTCCAAATGTTATGGCATCTAAAAGGACTATCTTCATCTTTATGCGTCTTTTATTTTTGTGATAAGCTCACGAGCTTTATCCAAAGCTTTATCTACTTTGTCAAAGACAAGTGCCACGGCCAAACGGCGCCCTTTGTGTGCTTCTGGTTTTCCAAAGACTCTTACAAAAGAGTTTTTGCTAAAGAGACTCTCATCCACATCAACAACAGGAGCAAAATTGTGCACCTCGCTCTTAAACGCAGCAGAAGCACCCGCACCGTAAAAAGTAAATCCCAAAGGAAGACCAAGAACTGCTCTTAAATGCAGGGCAAATTCACTCTGACTTTGAGTGATGAGTGTCACCATTCCAGTATCATGCGGGCGAGGAGAGACTTCTGAGAAGTAAACTTCATCACCCTTTACAAAAAGCTCAACACCAAAAATACCACGACCACCAAGTCCGTCTGTAATCTTTTTGGCAATATCCTGCGCATTTTTCTTTGCAACTTCACTCATCTGCATCGGCTGCCATGAAAATACATAATCACCGTCTCGCTGTTCATGCCCTATCGGCTCACAAAAGACTGTCTCCTTCCCATTACGTGCAGTAAGCATCGTAATCTCATAGTCAAAATCAACAAAAGCCTCAACGATCAACTCACTCGCATCTCCACGTGCCTCTTTTGCCATCTCCCATGAGTTTGGGATGTCCGCTTCACTTTTTGCCACACTCTGACCATGTCCTGATGAGCTCATAACCGGTTTGATAACACAAGGAAATCCCATCTCTTTAGCAGCACTGAGCATTCCCTCCTGAGTAGTTACAAATCTGTATGCTCCCGTTTTAAGACCCAGCTCTTCTGCTGCAAAAACACGAATATTTTTTCTATTCATCGTTTTGTTCACAGCCTCTGCGTTTGGAATGACATTAAAACCCTCTGCTTCAGCCTCAAAGAGTGCAGCAATACTGATCGCTTCAACTTCAGGCAAAATGTAGTCCGGTTTTTCTTGACGGATAATCTCTAAAAGGGCATCTTTATCTTGCATATTGACAACATGACAGCGGTGTGCAACCTGATGCGCAGGAGCATTTTCATACTTGTCAACGGCGATAGTCTCAAGTCCTAGTCTTTGTGCTTCTATAACTACTTCCTTGCCGAGTTCACCCGAGCCAAGCAGCATTACTTTTTTTGAATTTGATTTTAATGGAGCAGAAAATTTCATGCATTGTTTCCTTCTTAAATTGTAATGTAATTATATCGTAAAATAGTGTTTGGATTTACAGCATACTTGTAAATAACATCTAAAACTACCTTATCATATCGAGGAGATGCAAAGAACAAACATAGATACAATTTTATCTCTATTAAATATAAAATAGACTACTATATTCTTATATACAAAGCAAGGAAATAGTTATGGGATTTTTTACGAAAAATGAAAAAAAATGTGAATTTGACTTTCTGGAGAAAGAGGTAAAGAGTATGTTAAATGACAATCGAATTGTCATTTTTGAAGAGGAAAAGGAACTCCTGCAAGGTCCTGATATCGAAAAAAAACTAAAAACTATTTTTGCTATAAAAGACAGAGAGATGTTCTACTGGAAGGAGTTTAAACGAACCTACCCCGTAGGTATGTTTGCTGTATCACCTGAGAGAAAAATTTTAGAGTGGAACAATACTTTTGCTTCCCTTGTTGGATGGAGTGACAACGAACTTCAAAATGTAAGCGGCGCAGGAAAAGTTCTATGGCCGAGTCATCCAAGTGAATGTCAGGTCTGTGCTATTGTAAAAGAGTTTGATATGACAAAAAAAGAAGCGGGCTATGGAAATGCAAATATTGAGACAAAATCAGGTGTCATTGTCCCTGTATTTGTTTATGTAATTCCTGTATTTATCAATGCAAAACTCGACAGAACTTTTGTTATCGTCAGAGACAAAAGAGCTGAGATAGAACAAAGAAGTGAATTTTTAACAGCAGAAACTGCCCCTATCATTAAAAGGCTTGAGAGCTTAAGACAAAAAGATATCTCAGAGTTAATGCATCTGGATGAAAACTCCGAACTCAAAATACTTGAAGAACCGATAAATGCCATTATCACAACCTTACAAAGTATTGTTACGCAGATACAAAACTCTGCACAAAATATAGACAGTGAATCAAGAGAGACAAAATCCGTCGTAAACGCATCGGTTGAGTGGGCTGATGGAGAGTTCCAAAGAGCCCAGGCAGAACTTGTCGAAAAAGCACAATCACTTGAGAGTGCGACAAGTGAGATAGAGGGGATGGTCGGTATTATCAAAGACATAGCTGATCAGACAAATCTTTTAGCCCTTAATGCTGCCATTGAAGCAGCACGTGCAGGTGAACATGGCCGTGGATTTGCTGTTGTTGCTGATGAAGTAAGAAAACTTGCAGAGAGAAGCCAACATGCGACTACTGAAATAACTTCTACAATCTCTATCATAAAAGATGCCACTTTTACAATGGTAGAGGATATAAATCGGGCAAACAAAGATGGTGAAAAACTTGTAAATGATCTCTCAAAGATAGATACAAATGTAAACACTATTGAGCAATATATTGCAGATTTAAAAGATGGTGTTTCAGGATTTAAATTATAGTACGCAGGTAAAGGACCTGCATAAGATTACTGTTTTAGACCGATAAGAGTCTGAAGCAGTTGGTCTGAAGTTGTAATGGTTTTTCCGTTCGCCTGAAAACCACGCTGGATGATAATGAGCTGTGTCAATGCTCTTGAGAGATCCACATTTGATGCTTCAAGTGCAGCTGACTGGATAAATCCACGTCCAGATGTTGCCGCTGTTCCGATGATAGGATCTCCGGAGTTGGCAGTTTGTACAAAAACATTTCCGCCCTCGGTTGAGAGCCCTTCGTTATTTGTAAATTTTGCCATTGCAATCTGTGCCAGACCAAATGAACGTCCATTTGAAAATGAACCGACTAAAGTACCGCTTTGATCGATTCTAATTCCAACTAAATCTCCACCGGTAAAACCATCTTGACTTATACCTGAAGTTGCAGATTTAGAATCAAACGAAGTCATACCGTCAAAGGCATTTGCCGTACCAAAACTAAGCGCTACCTGTTGATCAGGTGCTGAACCGTTGTTTCCTGAAAATGATACACTTGGAGGGTTGTATGTTGCAAGTGAACCATCGTTGTTAAAACGGATAGAGCCGAGCTTCTCATTCTCCGGTGCAATTGTATCGATAGTAGCAGGAGAAGGTACACTTATTTTCATATCCCATGTACTTCCTGTCGCTTTATCAAGAGCAGTTTTTCTGAACTCCATTCTAAGTGTATGTTTTGAGCCAAGAGAGTCAAAAATATCAATACTGCTTGAGTGTGTCGCAGCATTAAAACTTTGTGAAAATGCTTTTCCTGAACTACCGGCAGGCAATACTGAGTTCAATGCCTCTAATGCTCTTGTAAAACGAGTATTTTCAGTAACTGTAGCACCGCCACTGTCTGTTGTAAGCGCTGTAATTTTAAGATTTATTGCATACTCATCATTTGCTGCGTTTGCCGCATTTTTATTTTGAATAAGAAATTTACCTTGAGGATCTATCTCTACAGATATGCTGTTATCATACTGTCCATCACCATTTGCATTATAGTTACGCGCCTCTGTCTCAAGTGCATATCTCAAATCAGCCATTGATTTAAACTTTTTGTCACTTCCGGCAATGGTATCACCATTTGCAGCTGAATCATACTGGTATCTGTATGCTGTGGTATCCGTTGCTGTTGCAAGTCCACTATCATCACCGCCATTTACAGTAAGACGGATATTATGCGATGCAGATGCACTGCTGTTGTCATTTGCCAAAGCTATAGTGGCATTTCCCGCATTATCAACCGTTACAGTAGCTTTAATACCTGTTATAGCACTGTTTTGGTTAATCTTTGATGCAAACGTCTGCGCATTTTGAGTAGAAGTTTGTGCCGGAGTTGTTGTCGGAGATGTTGCAGTGATTGGAAGAACACTCCCGTCATCAAGAGTGAAGCTGATATCTAAAGTCGCTCCGTTTCCTGCAGCAACCGTATTTGGTGCAGTTATTTGTGATTCACGAAATGATGCCCAGACACCCTGCCCGTTTTGCAGCGAAAATGCCTCACCTACTTCATTAAACATTACTCCTACGTCACCTGAATTTACATCAAGATTACTGTCATCTTTTGCAGTAGTTTTACTTGATAGATTAACATTGGTCGGTGGGTTTGTCGGAATAGAAGATGCCACTTTATAAGCGTGTGAAAAACTCTCAACCAAAGGACCTGAATTCAGGTTAGCCTTTAAAGCAACCTCTTTTGTTGCACTCGCAGGAGTCGTCAGTCCCGGTGCGATATTGATGTTGGTAATGGGTGCGGTTGAATCGACTTTTCCTGTTACGTCATCTCTTAGCCATCCTTGTGCGATAAAGCCGTTGTTATCCACAAAGTTTCCGCCTGCATCAAATTTAAAATCCCCTGCACGCGTATATTTATAGGTATTTCCACCATCTGGAGAGATGATAAAAAATCCATCTCCCTGAATTGCAACATCGGTATTTTTATCAGAATTTTGTACAGAACCCTGGGAGAAGATACGTGTTGCAGAACTCACTGTAGCGCCGAGACCGACTTGTACAGGGTTTTTCCCGCCCAATTGTCCTTGAGGAGCAGTAGCTATCGCTTTTGTTTGCGCCAACAAATCAGAGAAGTTCGCACGAGAATATTTATAACCTACTGTATTAACATTTGCTATATTATTTGATTCGATATCCATCGCAACTTGATGCGATTGTAGTCCGGAGACACCGGAGAAAAGTGATTTTAACATGAGAAATCCTTTTTTATTCCTATCTCCGCAGAGATAGTTTTAGTAAAAGATTTATAGCATGAAGTGTTCCACTTTTATGAAGAGTACCCTATGCATCCATGCTGAGTGCTTTTTGCATCATCTGGTCAGCTGTTGTAATAGATTTTGCATTTGCATCATAGGAACGCTGTAAAATTATAAGCTCGGTTAAACCGTACTCCATAGAGATATTTGAACCCTCTAGTTTAAAGTTTGTGATATCTGTACCAATAATATTTTTTCCATTGCTGTCTTGAAAGAAAATCGGTGCTCCACTGTTGGCCGACTCTCTAAAACGACTGCCGTTTAAACGTTCCAGTCCTTGATCATTTGCAAAATGATAGACTGCTATTTTTCCAACACTGCTTTGACGACCATTTGTAAAAGTTGCGACCACTTCACCATTTTTATTGATATCATAACCTCGTAAATCTCCACCTATTGTTCCATCTGCCAAACTTGAAGAGGAGATATTTACATTATCAATAGAGACAACACCGTCAAATCCTGTTCCCAAATCAATTGTAACAGGAGAACCATTATTGTCAATTGTAGTCAACGTTGATGTAACCAAGGCGCCCTTTTCATCAAACTCCAGTGTACCTGTTTGGGTATCGTAGACTGTTGCACCATCAAGTGATTGAACTATTGCCTTTACATCCCATTGTGAACCGGGAGGGTTTTGTTGAGCTTTTTTTGTAAATTCAAGTCTCAAATCATTTTTATTACTATCTCCATCAACAACCGTAGCACCCATTGTCTGTACCTGTTCACCTGTACCAACATTTCCTAAAAACTTTGCTTTTGTTGAGGGCTCTGGCGGGTAGATCAATGATTTTGGAAAACGTAGTTTCTCCTGAGCAGCAACACTTCCCAAAGGTACTTCAGCAAGTGTTTGTGTTAATACGCCGTCTTTAATATTATTGCCCATTGTACCAAGTACATGAAAACCGTCCTGTGTTACAAGGTCATCATTTGAATCAAAGGTAAAGCTGCCGTCTCGAGTATAAACTGGTTTGTCATTTCCCTGAACACCAAACCATCCATCACCTAAAATAGCGAGGTCTGTACTTCTGTCAGTCAAAATCTCGACACCTACGCCCTGCATCATCGGCGTAGCACTTAGCTTTGTTCCCAGACCGATAGAGCTATCTACACTTGTTGTATTTAAACCACCGGTCTCTGTATTTATCATATTTTCAAAGAGTGAAGAGAACTCATATCCGTTCCCTCTGTATCCCACGGTACTGATGTTGGCAAGATTGTCAGAAACTATATCAATACCCGTTGAGTGTGTTTTTACTCCCGATATTCCACTGTAAAAAGCTTGGGTCATCATAGCAAACTCCTTTAGTAGACTTCTTTGATATTGGCAAGAGGAACATAGTTTGAACCTACTTTGACTAAAGTCTCACCATTATCAAAACGTACCGATTCGATAGGGTAGGCACCCAGTCTTGTCTGTTGTGTATTACCATCCATATCACTGTATGTTGCATTTACATGATAGATTCCGCTGTCTGTGGCATTTTCATTATTATCAGAACCATCCCAGGTAAACTTATATACACCTGCTTTATTTGTTCCTACATCAAGCGTTTTGATGGTTTTGCCATCCGCATCTGTAATCACGACACTGCCCTCTTCGACATCCTTTGGAAAATAGACTTCAAAAGTTGTTGTACTTCCTTTATCGTGAGCAATAGCATCACTGCCTAAGTCAGCCGTCTTGCCGATAGCCGCAATAGTAGAGAATTGCTGCGAACTTCCAAGTGAAGCTGAAAGTTTTTCAAGTGCTACTTTTGTATTTTCAGCAGATTCCAAACTTGCAAGCTGTGATGTCTGCGTCAAAATCGTCTCACTGTCCATAGGCTCTGTAGGATCTTGATATTGCAGTTGCACTAAAAGCAGTTTCATAAAATCATCTTTTCCTAAAACACTCTTAGGGTTCGTTGTTCCTGTTGCGGTTGTTGCAGATAAAGCTGCATTGTTTCCTGTTGCATCAATAGCCATTTTCTATCCTTTATGCGTAGTACGGTACTACGATTTCTAAAGAGCTTAATATCTCTTCACTGCTCTCTTCTTGGGCAAAGTAGTTGTACCTGCTCTGCGCCTCTTCTCTTTGCTGGTGTTGTTGCTGCGTTTGAGAACCAAAAGAACCATCAGAGGTTTGAGAGCTGTTATTAAAATTTAATGTAGCATTATTTATACCACTATTATTTAGCTGTATTTTCAAATCATTTACATTCATAGCCAGCGTATTTATTGCGGCATTATTAGAGCTTAAGTTGATATGCAGGTTTTTTCCGCGCTGCACAATAGTCAGATCTATCTCTCCGAGTTTTTGAGGGTTAAGCTGTACTTTTACTCGGGTAAAAGGAGATTTATAATCCTCTATAGCTGTTTTAATATCATGAGAAAGATACTTCATCATCTGTTTTGCTTCACCCAGTTTTACTTCAAAACTCTCAGCCTTTGCGATATGAGTTATCTCTGATTTCGTTTGTGTCTCTTCGGGTTCGGCACTTCCCCCTCCCAAAAGCGTCTCCAGATTTTTAACACTTTGCGTTGCTGCACTCGGTGCAATGACCTTTGCTGTAGTAACAGAAAAATCAGATGTTAAAGAGAGAGCACTGTTTGTACTTTTAGATACTTTCTCCCCTCGTAAAAGAAGTTCCAGGGTCTGTACAGATTTCTCTTTTTTACTTACGGGTTCTTGTTTGAGTGATTTGACTGCTACAAGTTCTTCTGTTGTTATCTTTGTTTGTGTTTGTGCTTTAAAGAGTGGAGTTTCTCTAGGAATCTTCTTCTCACTTAGGGTTTTGAGCTGCTCTTTGGCAGGTGCTTTACTCTCGTGAAGATGAGGAGCCTCTTTTTGTTTCTGTGTCGTTTTTGGTCTGATTTTTTCTTCAAATGCAGTAGCTGTTATTTGAGAAGATTTTTGTTTTCCTTGCGCTTCTTTTGCTACGCCCTCATCAAACGCAGTAACTGTTTTAAGGGAGTTTTGTTTAGATTCCGGCTCCTCTTGGTTGCTTTTTTCAAACGCAGTAACTGTTGTTGGAGTTGTTTGTTTGACTTGCAGTGGAGTCTCTCTTTTGGCATCAAACGCAGTAGCTGCTGTTGGAGTTGTTTGTTTGACTTGCAGTGGAGTCTCTCTTTTGGCATCAAACGCAGTAGCTATTTTGGGAGCTTTTATCTCTTCTTTTGAGATACTTTTAGGCTTCAGGGAGTCTCTTTGTACCTTTTCAAGTGTAATTTTTGAGACATCAACTCCTATTTTTTGTGCAACCTGCGCCAAACCTTTAAGCGTCTTTGGCAAAGAGGCTATCTCCCTCTTTTTAAAGGCATCACTCTCTATAATTTGAGCTTTTAAATACTGTTTTGCCTCTATTATGACAACTTTCAACTCTTTTTTTGTCATAGTCTGTGTGATTTTTGGATTTAATTCCACAAACACATCATCTTTTTTGGGACTCTTTTTCTCCTGCGTTTGCAACAAAGACAACAGATCCTTTTTCTTCACACCTTTTTCACTCTTCTGTGAAAGTGGCAGCTCTTCAGCCTCACTCTCTTGCAGAGCAAGAGCAACAACTCCGTTTTGGAGTGTCTCACTCTCTATATGCGTATCTTTTACACTCTTTAAAAGAGAGGCAAAAGAGAGCAGCGGTGTTTCAGCCTTTGGAGATAGACTAAGCGGAGATGCTTGTGTAGTATCTTGCTGTTTTATATCGAGTGCTGTCATCATACTCTCCCCTCTTTTAAAGAATCTTTTAAAAAAAGGTAGCACGTTTTGTTCCATCAAAAATTCTCAGTGCTAATCATTTAAGATATTAAAAATATTGTCGATATTGTGCAGATGAAAAAGATACTGTTTTTACTTCTGCCTGTAGCGCTTTTTAGTGAGCATATTTACGATACGAAACTTACAAAAGAGAATAAAAAAGCTATGAACAATCCAAAGATAAAATGTAGATGGGTGTGCGATAAAAAGGTCTATAATGAGCAGAAGATTGCTGAAGCAATCTCCTTCTATAAAAATTCAAAATATTATAAATTTACACGCAAAGAGTTTTAGTTATATTGCTTGGCAAATCTGTCTAAACAGTTCAAATCTCTCTTGTAAAAAGTGCTTACACTGTCTTGCATAGTGCCAAAAAGTTCCTCTGCAGTTTCACCGTCAGCAGGATATGAAAGCATAAAAAAATCCAGATATTTTTCAAAAAACTCATCAAACATCTTTTTGACAATCTCCGCTCCATATTTATCTGTATACGGAAGAACAAAAAAGTAATCACCCTCATGGTTGACAATCGAGTCAGAGGTTCTTAAAATATCAAGCAAAGAGGAGTCGACTACCTCATTTGAAATGCCTTCAAAACTACAGTATAAAAGTGTAAAACTCTCCGCGCGATTTTCATCCAAACGGTCAGAGATTCCAATATTTAACTTCATTAACTGTTTAAAGTTATCAAAAGAGAAGTGTATTCCTGCCATTATTTCACCTTATTAAATAAAATATTGTGCTAGTATAACAAAAAAATTATTGAATAGTGTATGGTTTCATCACATCACGTGATGCAAATGCGCTTGCTGTAACTTCTTGTGCATCAAACGCAATGCCAAATGTATCTTCAGGCTTTGCTTTGGTGTATGTCAGCAGTGCTTTTGCTGCAAACTCTTTCTCATCTTCAGTAGCGCTTTTACTCAAAAGACCATGCGGTCCGGGAATCCCAATGGTCTTGAGATGATAGTATTTATCATTGTCAATATTTTGAAGATGTTCATTCTCCTCTTTGTTTCTACCGACGACAAATTTTGCTCCCTCTTTCAAACGAAAATGACGACCATGCTTCATCACAGGTATATCTTTTACCTCAAAAGTATCGTACTTGATAAAATCAAACATCTTTTTGCCGAAGTTATCATCTGTCAAGAGACATCCTCCACCCGGAGATTCAAAATCTGCCAGACCTATCTCACGTGCCAGCTCGAGTTGTCTGTCACGGCTTCTTCCGACAATACCCTCTAACTTTTCTCTATCGACCCAGCCCTCTAACTCTGCAATGGTTGGTGCAAGTTTTTTTGCCGACATCGGACGCAAAAGCAGTCCATCACAGTTACTCTCATTTAAAACAGTCTGCAGTGCATCTTTGTTCTGACTCATCGGACGCTGTCCCATCACTTCACCGCTGATTAAGAAGGATGCACCTTCAGCTTCCATAATTCGCTTTGCCACAGCGAACATCTTCGCATGACAGTCAATACAAGGATTAAAATGTTTTCCGTAGCCGTGTTTAGGGTCAAAAAGGACATCTTGAAGATACTCGTTTTGGATATCAATGATTTTAAATTCCGCACCAACCTGCTTACACATATTTTCCATATGTTCACGTCTGTCTTTTGTACTTCCAAAACCTGTATTAATGTTTATTGCCAAGACCTCGATACCTTGATCGATGATAAGTTTCATCGCTAAAGTAGAGTCCAGACCTCCGCTAAAAAGGGCTATTGCTTTCATTTTTTTTTCCTTGTTAAGGCACAAGAACAGAATCACTCTGCCAGTTTACCTATTTTATTTTTGAAATTATATCACAATACTATAACTAATATTTATCTTCTTTACTCACTCAAGCTGACGAGTTCACCACGCTTGAGCTTTGCTATTTTTCCTCGAAATTTTCGGATATAAAATGCCTTCTCTTCAAAACTGATATTTGTAGCTATATTTATCTTTTTGAGTTCTCTCTCATAATATTTTGTCAAAAATGTACAGAGCTCTGCGTTGAGTGCCTCTTCATCTTTGAGCGCGACAATACTCTCATCAATCATAATGGCCATCAGTTCAGGATTGTCCAACTGTGATGCGAGTACTGCTGAAAATTCTTGTGAATGAAACTGTAAAAGTGAAGGCTCAATCACATCTAAAATCTGGTCAATAAACTCCGGTTTTTCTAAAATGGTTTTAATCAAAGAGAGTTCCCACATATCACGGTGACGTGCCTGTTGCATTGACGGTGCGTTTTGAGAATTGGACTGCGTTTGGCTGTTTAAACGCAGCAGTGAGGGAGAGACTCCAAGCCCGCCAAGCCGCGAAGCAAGATAGGTCTTGTACTCCTCTTGCAAGATAGGAGAGAGGGTTTTAAGATAGGCTATGCCTTCTTGCATACAAGCCTCTTTTGCCTTGGGGTCTTTTAAATTGTACAAAGAGAGTATCTCATCAAGAACGAACTCTATAAAGGGCTTTGCCTCTCGAAACATGTTGCCAAGCTCCTCAACACGCCCCTCTTTTACCATATCAGCAGGGTCAAGTCCTCCGCCAAAGACAACAACCCCACCATTAAAACCACTTGCACTTAAAAGTCTTGATGCTTTAAGTGCCGCTGCACGGCCTGCTTTGTCACCGTCATATGCCATAACTATGCGGGGAGTCCCTTTTCTAAGCAGTGGAAGATGCTCAGGAGTCAGAGCGGTTCCAAGTGTTGCCACTGCATTGTCAAAACCTGCCTGATGCAGCATGATAACATCAAGATAGCCCTCGGTAATAATAATCTCCTGCTTTTTATGCAGAGACTGTTTTGCCAGATGATAGGCATACAAAAGACGAGACTTGTTAAAAAACGCTGTCTCGGGAGAGTTGACATACTTTGCCTGATGTCCTGTTATCGTTCGCCCTCCAAAACCGACTATTGAGCCGTTTGCAGAGTAGATGGGAAAGGTTATACGCTCAACAAAACGCGCATAGGTTTGATTTCTCTCTTGGTTGTATCCAACCACACCCATATCCACAGCCTCTTTTATGGAGAACTGTTGTGAGCGGATATAGTTCAGTGTTGCATTTGATTCAGGTGCATACCCGATGCCAAACTTCTCAATACTGCTCTCATAGATACCACGCTCTTTAATATAACTCATTGCCGTAGGATTATGTGTCAGAAGTGTCTGGTACCACTCATTGAGCTTGTCCATAACCTGTGAACGTGGTTTGTTATGTTTGTTATCGGTGTATGTGAGTGTAAAGTTATAGGACTCTGCAAGTTTTTCCAAAGCCTCAGGGTAGTTAAGCTTCTCATACTCCATAACAAATTTAACAGCATCACCACCTGCCCCACAGCCAAAACAGTGAAATATCTGTTTTTGCGGACTGACAACAAAAGAGGGGGATTTTTCATCATGAAAAGGGCATGGCGCTTTAAAGTTACCGCCTGCCTTTTTCAGCTCAATATAAGAGCCTACAACATCAACAATATCAAGTCGTGCCTTGAGGGCTTCTATGGAGTCTTGAGCAATCATAAGCGAATTATACTACAATTTTTGTGTTTAAAAATGGTGTCCGATTAAAAGAGAGAGTGAGTTGTCATTTGCCGATTTACTCAGTCCGTAAGAGTATCGGAAGATAAAATATTTATGTACATTAATCGTGTACGTTGTATAGAGTGAAGCTGCCGTGATATCTGTTATGTGTGTATAGACACTGTTTGTAAAACTATAAGAGAGGCTTGCATACATCTTCTCATTGAAGTAGCGTCCCGCCCCTACGCTGTAAGCAGTAGTATTTTGGAAGGTAGCCACATTTGTTCTATCTTTATCATTTATAAGCGTATACGAATAGCTTCCAAAAAATGTCAAATTATTTCTGATATAACTTGCACTCGCCTGCATCTGGTAATCTGTACTATTGTTTACAATATCATCTTGATAAGTCGGTAACAGCACTCCTGCACCCACGCTGACAAAAAGCGAATCCAACAGATACTTTTGGTACCCTCCGCCGACATATGTATCATAAAATCCACTCTGCACATCACCATTTGCGTCAGTGTTCATATAGTAAGCGGTGTAGCTCTGCAAATAGTAATTTTTATAGTACACATCTGCTCGCAAACTGAAAGAGGGAATATTTAGGTGTTGGCTTACAAGAGGAGCAGTATCTGCATAATTAAACCCATATACTGTATCATAATGATACTCATTGTAGAGACGCTCTAGAGCACAACCTCTTTTATCCACCAAGTCACTCAGCGGTGTATTTGGACACCTGTCTTCACTGTCTGCAACTCCGTCCATATCACTATCAACATAGGCATGAAGATTCAATACAAACAAAAACAGCAGCAGCCAACTTATTTTAAACATCCAACAAACCTACTGATTAAAAGGCAAAGGAGAGGTGCCAGGATTTATAAGCTTTGTCTGAACCTCTTGTGATACCGCCTGCAGATAACTCTGGTACTGTGTCAAATGTGCATACGTCTGCGCCTGGATCTCCTGCGCCTGCTCCTGTTTACGTGTCTCAATCATCTGCTGCGTTTGCATAACTCTCTGCAACTTGGTATCTCTGCTTTTTTTGAGCAGATCAACAGCATGACTACGCTCAAAGAAACTCATCTGCGCCATCTGCATTTTTAATTTATTCATAAGTACGACACGCTTCTCTTTTGGAGCATTCTGCATCTCTTTTATCTGTTTTTCAAAAGCTCTCTCATCAGCTGATACTGATGTAAATATGCCCACAAACATCAAAAAAAGAAAAAAATTCATTAGTTTCATTCTACAACTCTTTTGTATTTTATAAGATAAGTGATATTATCGCATAATTTTTATTTATAAAGCATAAAATAACTAAAACAATTAATTAAAAACTTAAATTATTTTTTACTCATACTATTAAAAATTTAGACCTCAGTCAAAAACTATTTTTTTATAGTAAAATTT